>NZ_JBKOTU010000001.1:300000-517297 GCF_049737915.1 Streptococcus sp. CL6.35
ACTGATGCTGAAAACCCTGTCAGCCCTGCATAGATAAGGGAAAAGGGATAAGTCAGCCATTTTAACTTTTCTTGGGTCAAGCCTAATCGCAAGAGAAGTTTCTTAAATCCGTCCATGAAAAAACCTACCTGCATACCCGACAAGGCAAAAAGATGGATAATTCCTAGACTAGAATAAAGCTCATTCATCTCCTCAAAATCTGTGTCCAGATGTCCTAGCAAGAGCCCCGTCATGTAGTTGCGCATAGGGTCTGGAAAGTGCGTCTTGATCCAAACCACAGCCTTTCTACGTAAACTGGATAGATTTTCTCCTATATCCCAACTGCCAATCTTTTGAAGTGAATGGATTTTTTTGATATTGAGAGTTTGGTAAATTCCCTGAGTCTTCAGATAGGCTTGGTAGTCAAAGCCTCCAAAATTTCTCTGCCCTTCTGGCTCCGAAAGTTTTCCTTCAAGTTCTATCTCATGAAGGTCTGTTAAGGTTTGAAATTGCTCTTTTTCATTCTCGGACTGAAGCTTATAGTAAACTTGGAAGATACGGCTGTCAGCCTTGCCTCGAAAGGACAGACTATCCCCATTGACTTTGATGGTATCTGGTAAAATCCGTACCCTTTCAACAGAATCCGCTAGGTTTTGACTAGCTTGACTCTGTTGCCAAGTTTGAAAAACAAACCAGAATCCAAAAATTCCACAAAGCACTAGAACTTTACCAACAGACTTCCACGGAAATTGGAAAAAGAGACAGACCAGCAGAAAAACGAAGCCTAACAGTGCGATATAGGATGCTGAGAAAATAGCGTAGTAAAGCCAGAGCAATAGAAAACTTAGGTAGATTAGGGGAATAGGGAAATTCTTAATCCACTGTAACATAGTCTTTTAACTTTTCTATGGTCTTGGCACCAATGCCAGAGACCTTCTTGAGTTCATCAACCGACTTGAACTTGCCATTTGATTCACGATGGTCTATAATATCCTGAGCACGTTTTCCTCCCAGACCCTTGACCTGCTTGAGTTCTTCCAGACTAGCCTTATTGAGATTGACCTTCTTGTCCTTGCTTGTTGAAGAAGGCGCTCCAGAACCTGCCTGTTGACTAGCCGCTTCTTCTCCCTTAGTTGGAACGTAAACTAGAGCCTCATCACTAACTTTCTGAGCTAGATTGAGCGACTTGCTGTCCGCTTCTTCTGTCAATCCACCTGCTTTCTGCACTGCATCATTGACTCGACTACCTACCGGCAAATCGTAAATTCCTGGCGATTTGACAGCCCCCTTCACATCTACTGTGATCAAATCTTGTTCAAGGGGTTCGTCCTTCTCTTCCTTTTTTACTTCCTTTTCGGATAATGAATCCTTAGAAACAGCTGCAACTTCAGCCTGCAAATTCGGTTCTTTTACAGGTGTTTGTGGAGCTGGTTTTAGCAGGAATAATCCTCCGACAAGTAAGCCCAGACCAGTACAGATGACAATGATTTTATACTCTTTGATTTTCTCGATAATTACTTCCATATTTTCTCCTCTCTTAGATTATTCGTAAGAGGAAGAAAAAACAGTCGAAAAATTTCTTTTCAACTGCTTATTTATTTGCAAAATAGTCTTCCTTAGTCAAGACATAATGAACTCTTGTAACAATTCGGCCTGCTTCTTTATTATCCATTCTGGCATAAGGTTCTTCATAAGAAAAGCGCATACCTGATTTCTCCATGACCTTGCCAGATGCGGGATTATCCTTATCGTGAAGGGCGGTCAACTTGTTCATTCCAATCTTCTCAAAAGCCAGCTCAATCACGGCACGATTGGCTTCTGTCGTCAAACCTTGATTCCAATACTTTTTATTGATAATGTAACCAATAGCTGCCTTCTTAAGAACAGGATCAATCTTGTGTAAGTCAATAGTTCCGATAAACTTGCCATTATCTTTTAATTCGATCCCCCAACGTCCCAAGGGATTAGCCAAGTAGAACTGAGCAATGTTATTCTTGGTTTCTTCCAAACTTTGATTTGTTGGAAAAGTGTAGCGCGTATTTTCTCTGTCTGATGCATACTCAAACATAGCTTCCGCATCATCCAAAGTTACAGGTCGGAGCAATAAACGCTCAGTTTCTATATACGGATACTGGGCAAATTTTACAAAAATTGATTCCATAGGATTCCACCACTTGAAAAGTTTCTAACTAAGATAAGGATATTGAATGAAATATCTAAAAAGCAAATTTATATTTGGTATTGAGATAACTTTAAGTACAAAAGAACTATCCTTCAGATAGAGGTTGAGGATCTAATTCTTCACTCTCTGCCTTTTTCACTGGAGCTGGTTCATAAGCTCGGATAATCTGAGCGACAACTGGATGGCGAACCACATCCTTGGCTGAAAAATGAACAAAGTCGATTTGGTGAATGTTCTTGAGTTTCTCCTGGGCATCAATCAAACCTGACTTAACATTGCGTGGCAGGTCAATCTGACTGATATCTCCATTGACAATCATCTTAGAATTAAAACCTAAACGAGTCAAGAACATCTTCATCTGCATGATGGTCGTATTTTGCGCCTCATCGAGAATGACAAAGGCATCATCCAAGGTCCGTCCACGCATGTAGGCAAGAGGTGCAATCTCGATAATTTCACGCTCCATGAGACGAGTTGTTTGGTCTTTGCCGAGAATCTGATACAAGGCATCGTAAACAGGTCGAAGGTAAGGATCGACCTTCTCCTTAAGATCACCCGGAAGAAACCCTAGACTTTCACCTGCTTCCACTGCTGGACGTGTCAGGATAATCCGCTTTACTTGCCCACGTTTAAGAGCAGTCACTGCCAAGGTCACTGCAAGAAAGGTCTTCCCTGTCCCTGCTGGTCCGATTCCAAAGGTCACATCATGCTGTTTGACACTGTCCACATAAAGCTTTTGACCCAAGGTTTTGACACGAATAGGCTTCCCTGTATTGTCTTTGATAATTTCTTCTTCGTAAAGGGCGACAAACTTGTCGATTTCATCGTTTTTGACCATGCTAATCGCAGTCACCACATCTGGCGTGCCAACCGTCATCCCTCGATTCACCAAAACCATCAAGGCTTGGATAACCTGACGGGCTTCCTCACAGGCAGTCTCTTCTCCCAAAACCTGCACAATCTCCGTACGGGCATGGATCACCACATCAAGCTCTTCTTCCATCAAACGAAGATGGCGTTCATTGGAACCAAAAAGATGAAACAGGTCATCTGGATGACTCAGTTGAATGTCTATTGAATGTTCCTTCAAATAAAGAACCTCTCTAATCCGTTTATTTCTTTTTATTATAGCAAAGGGATCGATAAATTACTAGCCCAAACCCAATGAATAAAGTCTAGTGTTCTAAGTATTCTTGCCAGATAGCATCAAAGTCTCCTAGATTGAAAGAGAAACTGGCATGTTCTTCCAAAAAGCGACTGACCTCATCAAAATCATCTGTGTGTTTTGGGAAGGCTGACTCTTCAAATGCTAGATCTGCCAAGATGGCTTTAGGACTGTTACTTTTAGGATTGCGCTCGGTCATGAGCCAAGTGTAAAATGATTTTCTCATAAGCTACCCTAAATCAACTCTGTCCCAAACTGGTCTTGCTTGATTTTACCAGCCTTCATCAAGCCACCAAGTGCTTTCTTGAACTGACCTTTAGAAATTCCAAAGGTTGCCTTGATGTCGTCTGGAGATGACTTATCATTTAAGGTCATGAAACCGCCATTGCTTTCCAAGTAGGTCAAAATCATCTGAGCATCGTTTTCCAACATTTCAAAGGAACGTGGTTTGAGAGAGAGGTTCAAGGTACGGTCCACTTCACGGAAACCAATGACACGCGCATCTAAGACCTGCCCCAAACGTGGTTCTGCATAACGCTCACTTGGGTGAATAAAACCAAGCATATTATTTTCTGGTAAGTAAACAAAAGTTCCTGACAGCTTGAGGCGGTATACAATGGCTGGCCAGTTTTGGTTCTGCATGTTGTTGTAGGCAGGACGAGCCAGACGTTGGAAGTCTTCTTGATAGGCCAAGAGTCCCCAGATTCGATCTTTCTTATCCACTTCAAGACGGATATAGAGTTGGTCGCCCTTCTTAGGCCAGAGTTCCTTGAGCTCAGGGAGAATATCAAGTGACACTACGATTTCCTTGTCAGGAAGACCTGTATCTACAAAGACACCCAAGTCCTTACGAACCTCTGTGACACGTCCCCAACCAAATTGATCCTGAGTAGCAGTCACTTCTAGAGTCGTCAAGCGGAGTTTTTGCTTCATATCTGTATAGGCGAAACCTTTAACCGTATCCCCTACGGTATGCTGACCTTCTTCCTTGGCAAGCGCATAGGTTTGGCCATCCTTTTGCACAAAGTAAAAACGGTCATTTTCATCGATGATGAGTCCAACGATAAAACTTGCAAGATTTGTATTCATATTTCCTTCTTTCGAATAAAACTCAGCCAGCAATGCCAACTGAGTTTTTCTGTTTATTTTTAGACTTCCAAGAGTTCTTTTTCTTTGTTGGCAGTCATGTCATCGATGTGTTTGACAGCATCGTCTGTTACTTTTTGAATATCTTTTTCAAGAGTCTTCAATTCATCTTCAGTGATTTCTTTTGCTTTTTCTTGTTTCTTGGCTTCATCCATAGCATCACGACGGATATTGCGGACAGCCACTTTAGCATTTTCGCCGACCTTCTTCACTTCTTTCGCAAGGTCACGACGAGTTTCTTCTGTAAGAGCAGGGATAACCAAGCGAATCACAGAACCATCATTAGCTGGTGTAATACCAAGATCAGAAGCGTTCAAGGCACGTTCGATGTCTTTCAATGAAGATTTGTCAAATGGTGTTACCAACAAAACACGCGCTTCTGGAATAGTAATTGAAGCGATTTGGTTAAGAGGAGTTTCGACTCCATAGTATTCTACATGTACACGGTCAAGCAAGCTTGCATTGGCACGACCGGCACGGATAGCACCAAATTCACGAGCAAGTGAGTGGTGAGATTGGGTCATTCTCTCTTTAGCTTTTTCAATAATTGCGTTAGCCATAATCTTTCTTATTCCTTTTCTTCGATATTGTTTGAAACTGTTGTTCCGATATTTTCACCAAATACGACACGTTTGATGTTGCCTGGTTGGTTCATGTTGAAGACAACCAAGTCAATGTCGTTATCCATTGAGAGGGTTGAAGCTGTTGAGTCCATGATACGAAGACCTTTATTGATAACGTCACGGTGAGTCAATTCTTCAAACTTAACGGCTGTCTTGTCCTTCTTAGGATCGGCATTGTAAACACCGTCGACACCATTTTTAGCCATAAGGATGGCATCTGCTTCGATTTCAGCTGCACGAAGAGCCGCTGTTGTATCTGTTGAGAAGTATGGTGAACCAATTCCGGCACCAAAGATAACGATACGGCCTTTTTCAAGGTGACGAAGGGCACGTCCACGTACGTAAGGCTCTGCCACTTGTTGCATGGCAATAGCTGTTTGTACACGCGTATCAACCCCAACTTGTTGCAATGAATCTGCCATCACAAGAGCATTCATAACAGTCCCAAGCATTCCTGTGTAATCTGCCTGAACGCGGTCCATTCCTGCTTCTGCAGCAGGTTCTCCACGCCAAAGATTTCCTCCACCGATAACAAGGGCAATTTCGATACCTAAGCTATGAACTTCTTGAATCTCTTTTGCGATTGTTTGAACTGTTTGGATATCAATCCCTACGCCACGTTCACCGGCAAGGGCTTCACCTGATAACTTGATTAAAATACGTTTATACTTGGGATTCGCCATTTTCACTCTCCTTTTTTTATCCTACCTATTTTATCACAATTTCTAAGATTTTTATAGTATCATGAGCAATTCTTTCAAAAAAATTAGACCGTTAAAAATTCCTCTAAATCGTTAAGGGCACGCTCTGCAATTTTTTCATAACGAGCTTTTTTATCACGGATACGCTCGCCTTCCAATTCCTTGATAATCCCAAAATTGACATTCATCGGTTGAAAATGCTTGCTGTCGGCATGGGTGATGTAATGAGCCAGACTTCCAATCGCTGTTGTCTCTGGGAAAATAGCCTCACTTTCACCCTTGAAGAGTCGAGCCGCATTAATACCCGCAACCAAGCCTGATGCTGCTGATTCAACATAGCCTTCCACACCAGTCATTTGACCAGCAAAGAAGAGATTTGGTTGCTTCTTAGAACGGTAGGTCTGCTCCAGAAGATTTGGTGAATCCATATAAGAATTGCGGTGCATGACGCCATAACGAACAAACTCCGCATTTTCAAGACCTGGAATCATTTGGAAGACACGCTTTTGTTCTCCCCATTTGAGGTGGGTCTGGAAACCGACGATATTGTAGAGGCTACCAGCCGCATTGTCCTGACGAAGTTGGACAACCGCGTAAGGTGTTTTGAACTCTCCATCGCGAGGTCCTGTGTAGTCGTCTGGATACTCAAGCCCCACTGGCTTCATAGGTCCATAAAGCATGGTTTTAATACCTCGCTTGGCCATGACTTCGATAGGCATACATCCTTCAAAATACTTTTCTTTTTCGAAAGAATTAAGCGGCGCTTCTTCCGCATTGACCAAGGCTTCATGGAAATCCATAAACTCTTGCTTGGTCATAGGGGCATTGAGGTAGGCCGCCTCTCCCTTATCATAACGAGACTTGAGATAGACCTTGCTCATATCGATGGTGTTGACATCGATAATAGGCGCTGCCGCATCGTAGAAATAGAAACCATCGCCGTCATTAAGGGCATGAATCTTTTCAGCCAAGGCATCGCTTGTCAAAGGACCAGTAGCGACAACCGTAATAACATCTGTCGGCAATTCTGTAATTTCATCACGCACTACTTCAATCAAGGGGTGGTTGGCTACTTTCTCAGTTACCATCTGAGAGAAACCATCACGGTCCACCGCAAGCGCCCCTCCTGCTGGAACACGTGTAGCCTCAGCAGATTCCAAAATAACAGAACCCAAGCGACGCATTTCTTCCTTGAGGAGACCCACTGCATTTGTCAAGGCATCCCCACGTAAGGAATTGGAACAAACCAATTCAGCAAAATTATCTGTTTTGTGTTGAGGTGTTGACTTGACACCACGCATTTCATAAAGTTTAACTGGAATACCACGCTCTGCGATTTGGTAGGCTGCTTCTGACCCTGCCAAACCAGCACCGATAACATTGATATAAGATTGAGACACGACACTAATACCTCTTTGGGAGTGTGAAGACAAGGTTCACATTGAAAAAGCCAATCAAACTTAAGAGTTTTCGAGTTTCTTGGCTCAGGCTGAAAAAGTCCACAGGACTTACTTCGCTTTCGAATTTCCTGGCTCAGGCTGAAAAAGTCCACAGGACTTTTTCACTCCCACAAATCTTTCTATTTTTTTTCTTCTACTAGTATAACAAAAAAAGGGAAGAAGGCAAACTTCCCTATTTAGTCATTTTCTTGATTTTCTTCCCAGTCGTGGTAGGCAGCGTATAGCTGGCTTTTATTCCACTGGTAAATCTTAGCGACTTCCTTGATAGCTTGGTTTTTCTTCATGCCTTGCTGGATGCGTACTTGTATTTCTGAAAACAAGTCCTCCTCGTCTTTTTCTTCCACATCCTGACTGGCACCTTCAACGATGAGAAGGCATTCTCCCTTGAGTGGCGTTTCAGTAATGCTTTCCAGCAATTCAGAGATCTTTCCTCGTTGGTATTCTTCATAGATTTTAGTCAATTCCCTAACCAAGACGACCGAGCGGTCACCATAAACTGCTAGCATATTTTCCAACGTATCTGCCACACGATGGGGCGATTCATAGAAAATCTGAGTTTCAGGATAGTCTTTTTTCAAGTCGAAAAATTGCTTTTGCTGGCCTGATTTTCTCGGTAAAAAGCCGTAAAAGATATGTGGCTGTGGCGCTAAACCACTGGCAATCAAGGCAGAAATTCCTGCAGAGGCACCTGGAACAGTCACAACCGCAATTTCTTCCTCAATGGCTGCCTTGACCAAATCATGACCAGGGTCCGAGATACTAGGCAGACCCGCATCGGATACCTGAGCAATACTTTGTCCTGCTTTCAGGAAACCAATCAAATCAGGAATCTTTTCCTTGGCATTGTGCTCATGAAAACTAATCTGCTTGGTGGAAATATCAAAATGCTTGAGCAAAAGCCCTGTATTGCGCGTGTCCTCAGCTGCAATCCAATCTACTTCTTTTAAGGTCTGGATAGCACGAAAGGTCATATCATCTAGATTGCCAATCGGCGTTGCCACTAGATACAGCTTGCCATAGGGAGACTGCCCCTTAAAACTTTTTTGAATCTGCATGCTTACTCCCTGTATAACAACTCGTCACAGAACATACATTCCTCGTCCTGCTCTCGACGTTGTCCATAAAAATCATTACATACGTGAAAACCATCTTTATAAATTCGACGGACACTTTCACGAACATGCTTAGCCTTGACGGGAGCATCTGCTTCCACCTCACCCAAGCGTTCTCGCAACTTACTATTTTCCAAGCGAAGAGCTGTATTTTCTCCTACCAGGCTCTTGAGATTTTTCTTGATGGCTTCCACATCGGCCAAGGTTACCAATAACTGTTGGGAAAAATCATCTAGCGCGTCAAATAATTCTTTTTTGTCCATAAAACAGCCCTTTCCTTTCTTTATCATTCATCTTTGAGTTTATATTTCTTTCAAGACCAGGTATTCCATGGCATTTTGAAAGCTGACATTAGCTTGCCACATTTTTCTAGCTTCTAGCAAATCTTGTAGAATCACTCTTACTCTTGCTTGCAGGAGATCCTGCCCACAGAGGACTTCAAGAATCCGTAAAACCTGATCTTGTTTTTCCTTATCATCTGCCAAGCTAGCTAGTTTGGCAACTTGCAAATAACTTTCTTTTTTCTTAGCCACTAACCAAGTCAGCAGGCGTTCACTTTCATCAACCAAGGTCCAAAAACTTGCCTGATTGGCTAACTTCTCTGCTTCAGCTCGCGATTGACTAAACTGGGCTAGGAGAGTCGCTTTTTTCTTAACCAGTCCCATTTGTTCTAAGAGCAATATCAGCTTCTCTTCTTGTTTTTTAAAGTGGAAAATCTGGGTCCGACTTCGAATTGTCGGTAAAATCTTCTCCTCATCTCTGGTCAAGAAGAAAATATAAACCTCACTCTGGGGTTCTTCGATGACCTTGAGCAGAGAATTAGCTGCGTTAGGATGCATCTTCTCAGCTTGCTCAATAATAAAAACCTGTTGCTGGCTTTCAATCCCTGCTTGGGAAAACTGACCCACTAATTCTCGAATGCGTTCTGTCTTAATGACCTGATTAACTGGTTTAATCAAGGTGACATCGGGAAATTCTCCCTGTTCAATCAGCTTACAATTTCGGCATTTCTCACATGGTAAAACACCTACTTTATCTGTACAAAAGAGGCTCTTAGCTAAAAATTGCGCCATTTCCAAACTTTCAAAGAAACCTGAAAAGAGGTAGGCATGATTGAGCTGGTCTTGTTCTAGGATACGGACAAAGCGGTTAAACTGATCTGGTTGCCAGGCCTTTAGTTGATCTTGTTTCATTTAGCTAATCCCATTCTATCAAACAAGACAGCCTTGGTAGTTTCCACAACTTGCTCCAAAGGAAAACTAGCATCAATCTTGACAATACGACTTCCTTCTTTGTCCAGAAGAGAAAGGTAACCTTGACGGACTTTTTTATGCAAGTCCAATCCTTCCAAGTCCAAACGATTGACCTCACGATTGCTATTAGCAGCAATGCGAGCCAGTCCCTCTTCCACCTCGATGTCAAAATAGAGTGTCAAATCGGGTTTGAGGCCATCTGTCGCAAACTGATTGAGCCAGTCAATGGCGTCAATATTCAAGCCACGACCAAATCCCTGATAGGCAACAGAACTATCGATGAAACGGTCCATAATGACCAACTTACCAGCTTCAAGGGCTGGAAGAACTTTTTCCACCAAATGCTGTCTGCGACTGGCAATATAAAGAAGTAACTCTGTCTTCGCATCCATCTGAGTATGACTTGGGTCCAAAATCACTTCCCGAATCTTCTCCCCAATCAAGACTCCGCCAGGTTCACGGGTCGTCAGCACCTCTACTCCTTTTTCCTCTAAAATTGGTAGCAGAGTCTCTAAAACACTGGTCTTTCCTGCTCCCTCTGGTCCCTCAAGAGAGACTAAAAATCCTTTTGACATGTCTAACTCATTTCTTTTTTACTACTTCTATTCTATCAAAAAATAGGGGTTTGTGACAATCTTTTTTGTCTTCTCATTTAATACTCAATGAAAATCAAAGAGCAAACTAGGAAGCTAGCCGCAGGTTGCTCAAAACACTGTTTTGAGGTTGCAGATGGAATCTGACGCAGTTTGAAGAGATTTTCGAAGAGTATCAGCCACCATAAAAGAGGCAGACAAAACTACCTCTTATTTACCTAATTCTTGTGTTCGTTTGTAGGCTTGACCAACTGCCTCCATGACCGTTCCTCTAAAAGCATGCGCTTCTAAGCTCGCTACACCAGCAATAGTCGAACCTCCTGGGCTGCAGACTTGGTCTTTCAATACTCCAGGATGCTCTTGGCTTTCTAGGACCAATTGACCAGCTCCTACCACTGTTTGAGCCGCCATTTTCAATGCTGTCTCTCGTGGCAATCCAGTCTGAACACCTGCATCTGCCAAGGCCTCAATAAAGAGATAGACAAAGGCCGGCCCACAACCTGCAAGACCTGTCGCCGCGTCGATTAAGCCTTCCCCAAGTTCAACCAAGAGGCCAGCCTTGCTTAAAAGCTGACAAAATAGCTCACTGTCCTCAGCCCTGCAATTAGGAGACAAGGCATAACTAATCACTCCTTGCCCGATAGAAGCAGGGGTATTCGGCATCATACGAATAATTCGGTGTTGACTTGGCAGAAGATTAGCGAGTTTTTCCAAAGTCAATCCAGCTGCCATCGAAATCAAAAGAAGACTCCCTCGTTTTTCAAGAATGGTCTGATATTGAGAAAGCAAGTCTGAGAACTGAGCTGGCTTAACACCTAGAAAAATCACATCTGCTTCTGCAAAGATTTCTTCATTGCTAGAAGCTTGACCGCCAAAGTCGGCAATGAAAGCATCCACCTTGGCTTGACTGCGATTGGCAAGGAGAAGGTCATCACCCGTCTTGGCCTGCAAAACAGCCTTGGCCAAGCTAGCTCCCATATTTCCCAAACCAATAAATCCAATCTTCATTTTTTACTCCCTTATCTGTCCGTCACCAGTAACCACATACTTGTAGCTGGTCAATTCTTTCAAGCCCATTGGACCACGCGCGTGCAGTTTTTGAGTAGAAATTCCCATTTCACAACCCAGACCAAATTGGCCACCATCGGTGAAACGCGTTGAGGCATTGACATAGACTGCTGCAGAGTCTACTTGATCTGTAAAGTAAGCTGCAACTTCAGCATTCTCCGTCACAATGGCATCCGAATGATGGGTACTGTGGGTTTCAATATGAGCAACTGCTTCTTCTAAACTGCTCACAACCTTAACAGCTAGTACATAGTCTAAAAACTCGGTGTCAAAGTCTTGGGCCTCAGCTACTCGACCTGAAACAAACTGACTTGCTGTGCTATCTACACGGAATTGAATTGGCTCCAGTCCAGCTTCCTTGCGCTCTGCAACTAGAACTTGCTCCAAGCGAGGAAGGAAGCTTGCTGCTTTGTCTTCATGAACAAGTAGAACCTCCATGGCATTGCAGACAGAAGGACGACTAGTTTTGGCATTGTTGATGATAGACAGTGCCTTGTCCTCATCTGCGTCCTTATCGACATAAACATGGACAATCCCAGTTCCTGTCTCGATAACTGGTACAATAGCATTTTCAACCACTGCATTGATCAAACCAGCCCCTCCACGAGGAATGAGCAGGTCTAGATAGCCCTTGGCCTTCATCATAGCATAGCTACTTTCACGGCTGGTATCTTCCACTAGTTGAATCACATCTGGATGAATGGTCGTTGTCTCCAAACCCTTCTTCAAGGCTGTGACAATGGCATGGGCCGTTTGATAGGCATCCTTACCACTACGAAGAACAACTGCATTTCCACTTTTAAGAGCCAAAGCAGCCGCATCAGACGTCACATTTGGACGGCTTTCATAGATTATACCAATAACTCCCATAGCTACACGTTTCTTGGTGATAACCAAGCCATTTTCAAGCTGACTTGTTTCCAAAACTTCACCGATTGGATCTGGTAAAGCAACCACTTCACGAATCCCGGTTGCCATTGCTTCTATACGACTTGCATCCAAATAAAGACGATCCAGCATTACATCTGAGATTTTACCCTTAGCAGCTTCCATATCAAGGGCATTGGCTGCTAAAATTTCCTCAGTAGCTGCTAATAAGTGATCAGCCATGGCTAGCAAGGCTTGGTTTTTCACCTCTTCACTAGCTGTGTTAATCGATTTTTTAACAGCCTTTACCTGTTCAAATTGTTCTTGTGTACTTACCATAATTTACCTCTAAAATTCTGTAAAGAGTAGTTGGATTTCAGGAGTAATGGAAATCCAATCGTCACGGTGAATCAAGACACCTTTGGCTTTTTGAGAACGTAACATATCCTCCAAAGCAGATGCTCCAAATTGCACGCGTCCTTTTCCAAGTGATTTTCCACTTTCCTTGTCAAATACTGTCACAATATCACCGTAAGAAAAGGCCCCTTCTGCGTCAACTACACCAGATAAGAGAAGACTCTTTCCATGTTGGGAGAGAGCTTCTGCAGCCCCTTTATCAACCCAAATAGAACCCTGACTCTGAGCATAGAATGCAAGCCATTGTTTCTGGGTACGAAGTCCCTTCTCTTGCGCAACAAAGTAAGAACCATCCTTGGTCTCCTCAGCCGCCTCAATCATAGCATCTGCCTTCAAGGATGAGCAGATATAAACAGGAACTCCTGATTCTGTCGCAATAGTTGCAGCCTTGATTTTGGTTAGCATGCCCCCAGTTCCATTTGACGAGCCAGCTCCACCAGCCATATCAATAATCTCACGATTGATGGTCTCGATTTTCTCCAAGCGTTTGGCTTTTGGATCTGAATTAGGATTTCCAGTATAGAGACCGTCCACATCTGTCAAGAGGACTAAAAGGTCTGCTTGGACCATGGCCGCTACCTGGGCACTAAGAGTGTCATTGTCCCCAACCTTGAGCTCATCAATAACGACACTGTCATTCTCGTTGATGATAGGAATTGCCCCACGACTAAGTAGAACTGACAAAGCCTGATGGGCATTTTTATAACGGCGCTTATCCACAAAGTCATCCTGGGTCAGCAAGATTTGTGCAGAAACGATTTGGCGCAAGAGAAGGTTGGTCGTGTATTCTTCCAACAAAAGCCCTTGTCCTACCGCTGCTGAGGCCTGTTTATCAGCAATCTTAGTCGGACGCTTTTTAAATCCTAAGGCTCCAAAACCAGCAGCAATGGCACCCGACGACACCAAAATCAACTCATGACCAGCTTCGTGCAACATAGCCAATTGCTGGGTAATAGCCTTTACCTTACTACGTGATAAACTTCCATCCTCATTCGTCAGAGAAGAAGTCCCCACCTTAAAGACAATCCGTTTGAATTTCATAGTCTCACTCCGATTCTTCATATTTATCCATTATAACATGAATGGCAGGAAATAGAAAAGAGTTGATAGGAAAAAGAAGGCCCTAAAACCTTCTTTTTTACTGCTGTTCTGATTCCGATTTATTTGCACTTGTTTCAGTGCTTTGTGAAGTTGAAGAAGTCAAATCTTGACTAGTTGAAGAACTTGTAATACTTTCGTGTTGACTCGTTTCTTTATTTTCAAGATCTTTTTTCACTACTTCATTGGATTCTTTTATTTCTGAGTTACTTGTATCTCTAGTTGTAGCAGATTTCTCTACCGGAACATCCACTAACCAGGCACCACTTGAATCAACAGTATAGCCTTCTGGTGTCTTACCGTTCACAAGTAATTGACCATTTTCTTTCAAGAAGTACCATTTATCCTTGTCTTTAATCCAACCAACAGCTCGTGAACCGTCTTCCTTATAGAAATACCAATCATTTGCCTTTTTAAGCCAGCCTTGCTTCATAGCTCCTGATTCTTCTAGATAGTAATGATGACCAGAAACTTCTATCTCGCCTGTCTTCATGGTACCAGTAGAATCCATATAGTACCAGGTTTCTTTATCTTTTACCCAGCCCGTTTTCATTTCCCCTGATTGAGCAAAATAGTACCATTGTCCATCAATCTTACGCCATCCTGTTATCATATCCCCATCATTTGATAGATAATAGGTCTGACCGCCAGTATTAAGCCAACCAGTCTCCATCTGATTTTCTTTGTTGAAATAATACCAGCTTCCATTGATTTTCTTCCAATTTTTAGCAGATGCACCAGAGTCTGTCAAATAGAACCAACGATTGTTCCATTTTTTCCATTGATTCTGTAACAAGATACCCGTTTGGTTGAAGTAATACCATTCACCCTTGATTTCATTCCAACCAACTGCATATTCTCCTGTAGAGTCAGGCGCTTGATACCACCAGTTTCCATAAGCACTCTTATGCCAACCAGCTTGAAAACTTGGAATCTGCTTGTAAGAAGTTGAAATATTGACAAAACCATCTTGTCGAATATCAAAAACTGTCGCATCATAGTCTTTGCTGGCTGCGTTGATTCTCTCAATTCCTCGTTCTTTAAGCCAATTGACATACTCACTATCAACACCATTTTTCCAAGGTAAACTATCCGAAGTTTGAACAATCAAACTCGGACTCAAATGTTTAATAAAATCCTTGGTATTTGATTTGTTGGTATCATGGTGATGATTAAACTTCATCAAATCAACTTTTCCAATGAGAGGACCATACTTGTCTTCTGCTCCATGAACATTATCTAAGTCGCCCCCAAGGTAAATTTTCTTACCATTGACTTTTACCACGCTAATCAAAGAATTAGAATTATCATCCCAAATTTTCTTTAATTCACCTGATGAATCAGTTTCATTTTCATAGTTATAGAGTTGAATATCCATGTCTCCAAACTGAAAATGAGCATCCCCTTGTGTGATATTTTGAATAACTGAAACACCTTTTTCAGCGGCAGTCTGTAAAACCTTATCATAGCCATACATATTATCCCATAGACGTTCAGAATTAGTAATACGATTATCACTATATTTTTTAAGATAAACTCGGTCAACTGGATAGGTAGACAGTAATTCATCAACATTTCCAATATGGTCACTGTGAGTATGAGTGACTAAAATAAAATCAAGTTTTTGAACACCCAATTCCTTCAAACGACGAAAGACACGGTCTGTTAGAACATGCTTATAAGATGTTTCAATTCCTTCTCTCCACGGATAACGAGAATCACTTCCATCTGGGAAATCATAATCTTCTCCTGTATCAATCATGGCAAAATGTCCATTGCTTTCAAGAATAATCGCATCACTGCCACCTTCTTGAACATTGATAAAGTGAATTTTATTTCCTGAACTTTCTTGAGCTTGAACATCTCCATACCATGACAAACCTAAAAAAGCGCCTGCAAGTGCTAAACTAGTTAATTTCTTTTTCATTCTTACTTCCTCAATCTCTCCAAAGTTTCCTTAAAAATCTCTGGGATATCTGCTGTAAATTCCAAAATCTCACCTGTTCTCGGATGAGTAAAACCTAGAGTCTTGGCATGAAGAAATTGTCCATGCCCTTTCAGAGTCTTGCGAGGACCATAGACTTCATCACCAGCGACTGGATGACCAATATAAGCCATGTGAACACGGATTTGGTGGGTACGTCCTGTCTCCAGTTGCAACTCCACTAAGCTGTAATCACCAAAGCGTTCCAAAACGTGGAAACGGGTAACTGCAGGCTTGCCTTTAGCAGTCACAGCCTGTTTCTTACGGTCTTTTTCACTACGGCCAATCGGAGCTTCAATGACACCACGATCATTAGGCAGATTTCCATGAACAATCGCCCAATATTTGCGGAGAGACTTTTTATCCTTGAGTTCTTGGGCAAGTGCTAGATGCGCCTCATCGTTTTTAGCAATCATGAGAAGGCCTGACGTATCCTTATCAATACGGTGAACAATTCCTGGACGCAGAACCCCATTGATACCCGACAAATCCTTAATATGGTACATAAGGGCATTTACCAGAGTTCCACTAGTATGACCAGCACTCGGATGCACAACCATCCCCTGAGGTTTGTTAACGACGGCCACATCCTCATCTTGGTAGATGATTTCTAGCGGAAGATTCTCAGCTACATACTCTAAAACCTCTGGTTCTGGCAGATGGTAAGTGACGACATCGCCTTCTTGAACTGTGTATTTAGCTTTCTTGACTTGGCCATTGACCAAGACCTGTCCTGATTTGATTTGTTCATTCGCGAGACTGCGTGATAATTCTGTCAAATCCGACAAAGCCTTATCCAAACGCAGGCCACCAGTTTCAATTTTAATTTCCATTTATTTCCTCTTTTAACATTGCAATCAATAAAATAATCACTCCGACCGTCAGATAGCTATCTGCCACATTGAAAATTGCAAAATTGATAAAGTCAAGGTGAAACATATCCACAACAAAGCCCTGACTCACCCTGTCAATAAAATTTCCAAGACCACCTGCAATGATCAAAGTCAAACCCAAGACCATCCAGAGTGAGTCCTCCATGTGTTTATGTAGATACCAAATGGCACCTACCATAACGACCAGTGTAATAATAGCAAATAACCACTGCTGGTCTTGTAACATGGAGAAGGCTGCCCCTCGATTTTGCAGGTAGGTCAAGCTAACGAAATTGGGAATCCAAGAGCGCACTTCACCCAGTGGAATCTGCTGGACGATATATGATTTTACCAACTGATCAAGCCCAATCAAAAGCAATACAATGACTGCCACTATTCCTCTTTTTTTCATGATTTCCTCTTCTGATCAAAATATTCTTGCATGACTTCTACGAAAAGAGTCCCAGCTTGACTAAGCTCCACCTCTTCACGTTTAACATAGACCATGCGATTATCTAGGTTATCCTTGAGACGAATAACTGTAATGCCATTAACACTGTCACTATCTAAAAATCCAGAACCTGTTGCATAAGCGTCCGTCCGCTCCAAAATACCATTCAAGGTAGCACGGTCTGTCACATTGAACATCTGTGAGCTCGCACTGGTATCAACAAAGTTCTCTGAATAATAAAGGTACTCGTCTTTCTCTTGAGTAAAACGAACTGTCGGTAGATCTGCTAAATCCTCCATGACCAATTCCTCTTTCTGAGCCAATGGATGCCCCACACGGAGATAAATATGGGTATGGAAAGGAATCAACTCAATGACCTCCAGACCTAGCTTTTCAACCCGTTGCATAATCCCCTTTTTATTTTGATTGTTGAGGTAAATAATCCCAATCTCACTATGTCCTTGCGCTACTTCGTCTAAGATTTGAACAGTAGTTGATTCAAAAATACGAAAGTTCTTATAGTCAGGATAGCGCTCTGAGAAAGCCGTAATGGTTGGTGGTAGAAAGTCATAGTGCTGACTAGCAATGGAAAATTCATCTTTTTCTTCCTCAGGATTGGCATACTGATTTTGAAAAATATCAAATCCTTTAACCAATTCTTGAGCTTTTTCATAGAATTCCATACCACGACGAGTCAAGAAAGTCCCTGAGCTGGTCCGACGGAAAATCTTAAAGCCCAACTCTTTTTCCAAATCACGAACAGAAATAGACAGACTCGGCTGACTAACATACATCTTTTCAGCAGCTTCACGAAAAGTACCGCTATTCGCAATAGCCACAACATAGCGTAATTGTTGAATGTTCATCTTCTACCCCCAACTTCTTTATCTTTTCATTATACCATATTTTAGAAGTTTTCCAAAAAGGAAAAAAGTTTGGAAATTTTCAAGTCTCAATAAAGACTCTAACATTCCAAGACAAGAATTAGAATAATGTCTTTTTTCAGTCCTTATCTGATTTCAAGCAAATAAAAACAGCAAATCTTGTTGATTTACCGTTTATAATATGATGCAAATACAATTTCCATAATATGGGTACCAAAATAGGTAGCAAAACAAAAAAACAGGCTCTCCGAAATCTCGGAAAGCCTTATTTAATGCTACTTCTAGCTTCCTCGCCTTTATATTTCAAGGCTCGGGATAAAAAGGTTCACTGGACCTTTTTATTTAGCGATTGGGTAAACAGAAACTTGTTTTTTATCGCGTCCTTTACGTTCAAAGCGTACTACGCCTTCAACTTTAGCGAACAAAGTATCGTCTCCACCACGTCCAACGTTTACACCTGGGTAGATGTGTGTACCACGTTGACGGTAAAGGATTGATCCACCTGTTACAGTTTGTCCGTCAGCTGCTTTAGCTCCAAGACGTTTTGCTTGTGAATCACGTCCGTTTGATGTAGAACCTCCACCTTTTTTGTGGGCGAAAAGTTGCAAGTTGTTAAGAGTCATTTTTAACATAATGTTTTCCTCCGTGTTAGTTTTCTGTGATAACTCTGGTTTGGACGAACTCAGAAGAGTTCTCCGATAAGTTTGCCATACCTAAGAAAAATGATTCAAAGAATAACTGGGTCATTTCTCTCTGGTGTGAAGGAAGATCTTTTGGAATTTCAACCATCAGATAGCCACCTTCATCTTCGTTTAATTCTAGGATTGGTTCATAGCCTGCAAATTTCTCAATAGAATTGATAAAGTTAATGGCAAGCGTAGAAACCGATGCACACACGACATCTAAGCCGTATTCGCCACTCTCGGCGTGTCCAGTAATTTCCGCACTCCTCAGCTCGCCATCTTCGGCTCTCTCAAAGACTGCTTGTATCATGTGTTCTCCTTAAAATTAAGCGTTAATTGCGTTGATGACAACTTTTGTATATGGTTGACGGTGACCTTGTTTACGGTGGCTACCTTTTTTAGGTTTGTACTTGTAAGTAACAACTTTCTTTTGTTTTCCTTGTTTTTCAACAGTTCCAACTACAGTAGCTCCAGCAACAAGTGGAGTTCCGACAACAGTGTTTTCACCACCAACAAGAACAACTTCGTTAAAAGTAACTTCTTGACCAGCTTCAACGTTCAATTTTTCAACGTAAACTGCTTGACCAACTTCAACTTTAACTTGTTTTCCGCCAGTTTTGATAATTGCGTATGTGCTCATTATGCACCTCCTATGATTTTTATGGGTTTCCCCGAATTTTTTGTGAAGACTCGCCTAGCATCGTGGGACGAACCACTTAAACTTGAATAATCAAGCAACGATGTTCGTGCGGTTGCACAGGATCGTGCATAGTCAACTCTTCAAGTATAGCATATCTCCTATTTTCTTACAAGTAATAACACCTAAAATGAAGCTTTTTCTTTTACTTTTTTCTGCCAAGAGGCAAAAAGCATGCTGAGGTAAAAAATACTCATCATAATAGGAACACCAAGAATGGTCTTTTCATGATAGAAAATCGTCAAATAAGCTGAAAAGACAACGCCAAGGACAAAACTACTAAGCAGGCTAACAAAGATAATCCCTTCACGTAAAAAAGGAGTGTGCTTGGTCCGAAAATAATCTCCAAAAGCCAGCATGGTCCGTTTGATATTCCCTGTCATAAACGCGTTATTATAAGCTATACCTGACACTTCACCAAAAGCAGTTGTCACCAAGCCCATACAAAAGGCTAAGGGCGGTACTAGATAGATATTCTCTACAGTTTGCGGTACAAAACCAATAATGATTGATAAGATTGCCAAAGGAATCAGTGACAGAATTGGCTTTTTCACAATTCTCAATTTTTCCTTATAAACAGTTAATAAAAAGACCCCCATCATAAAAGCTAGCAAGGTGAGAACCTTGTCCCTAACATCTGAAACATTATTTTGAATTAATTCTACTGAAAGAAAGACGACATTCCCAGTTTGTCCAGCTACAAGAGTGTTTCCTCGCACAATAAACGTATAGGCATCTACATAACCTGCACAAAAAGTCAAAAAAAGCGCTAGCCTCTTAGACTGACGTGATATTTTTCTTATAGGTAATAACCTCATTTTCCCTCCCATTTCATTTACTCATCTCATTATTGTACCACTTTCTTTGGAAAAGACCTAGTAGCTTATTTGAAATTTTTCACCCTCTGTTGGATAGTCCCGTCTATCTATGTTATAATGAAAGAAGGATTTGAAATCGGAAAAGGAGTAACTATGCTTAAATTAGGTGTCATCGGAACAGGGGCTATCAGCCACCACTTCATAGAAGCAGCCCATACCAGTGGAAAATACCAGCTGGTCGCAGTCTACTCTAGAAAACTAGAAACTGCGGCAACCTTTGCTTCTCGCTATCAGGATATCCAACTCTTTGATCAAGTAGAGGACTTCTTCAAGAGCTCCTTTGATGTAGTCTATATTGCTAGTCCAAACTCCTTACATTTTGCTCAGGCAAAAGCTGCCTTGTCTGCTGGTAAACACGTTATTCTTGAAAAACCAGCTGTTACTCAGCCACAGGAATGGCTGGATTTGAGACATACAGCTGAGAAAAATCACTGTTTTATATTCGAAGCAGCTCGCAATTACCATGAAAAAGCTTTCACTATCATCAAAAACTTTTTAGCAGACAAACAGATTTTAGGGGCAGATTTCAACTATGCCAAGTATTCTTCTAAAATGCCAGATTTGTTGGCGGGACAGATACCAAATGTCTTTTCAGACCGTTTTGCTGGTGGAGCCCTCATGGATTTGGGGATTTATCCTCTCTACGCTGCCGTTCGCCTCTTTGGAAAGGCTCAGAACACAATCTATCAGGGGCAACAGCTTGACAATAGCATTGACCTAAATGGAGACGGAATTCTCTTCTATCCTGACTTTCAAGTTCATATCAAGGCTGGAAAAAACATCACTTCCAATCTCCCTTGCGAGATTTATACGACAGATGGAACCTTGACTCTCAACACGATTGAGCATGTTAGCTCGGCTATTTTTACCGACCATCAAGGCAATCAAGTCCAACTCCCTATCCAACAGGCTCCTCATACGATGACTGAGGAAGTCGCTACATTTGCACACATGACCCAGCAACCAGATCTGAATCTCTACCAAACTTGGCTGGAAGATGCAAGTTCAGTTCATGAGCTACTATATACTATGCGCCAGACTGCTGGCATTAGATTTGAGGCAGAAAAATGAAAAACAAACTACCAACTGAATGGCAAGAACTAAGTGACCAACTCGGTTTCCTAGAATTCACCCCCATTCAAACTCAACTATTTGAGCCCCTTCTTGCTGGAGAAAACCTCCTAGGAGTGAGCTCAACAGGAACTGGTAAGACCCTAGCTTACCTTCTACCAAGTCTTCTCAGACTACAAAAGAAAAAAGCCCAACAACTATTGATTTTAGCACCAAATACTGAGCTTGCTGGACAGATTTTTGATGTATGTAAAACGTGGGCTGAAGCTATCGGCTTAACTGCCCAACTCTTCTTATCAGGTTCGAGTCAGAAACGCCAGATTGAACGCCTAAAAAAAGGACCAGAAATTCTGATTGGAACTCCTGGCCGTATCTTTGAACTAATTAAATTGAAAAAAATCAAGATGATGAATGTGGAAACCATCATCCTAGATGAATTTGACCAATTGCTCGATGATTCTCAGATACACTTTGTCGAGAAAATTACTCACTACGCACCTCGTGACCACCAACTTGTCTATATGAGTGCGACAACCAAATTTGACCAAAAGAAGATTGCGCCTAACACACGTACCATTGATCTCTCTGACCAAAAATTGGACAACATCCAGCACTTCTACATGCAGGTAGATCAACGTCACCGAGTGGATATGCTACGAAAACTGGCTCATGTAGAAGATTTCCGCGGTCTGGTCTTTTTTAACAGCCTATCAGACCTTGGAAGTGCAGAGGAAAAATTACAGTATCGTGATATCCTAGCTGTTTCTCTAGCTAGTGATGTCAACGTCAAGTTCAGAAAAGTCATTTTAGAGAAATTCAAGGACAAGCAACTAACTCTGCTTCTTGCAACTGACCTTCTGGCACGTGGAATTGATATCGATAGCCTAGAATGTGTCGTAAACTTTGATGTTCCTAGAGATATTGAAACCTACACTCACCGTGCTGGCCGTACTGGCCGTATGGGCAAGGAAGGTTATGTTATCACTCTCGTCACTCATCAAGAAGAACTTAAAAAACTTAAGAAGTTTGCAAGTGTACGAGAAATTGTCCTAAAAAATCAAGAACTCTATATCAAATAAAGCCCCGTTTGCTCTATGCCCATCAAGTGTATAGAGCTTTTTTATGTAAACAATTCTTCAATTTTAGTTCAATATCCGAAAAAAAGAACCTTGCAATGCAAGATTCTTTTAGTGTCTGACTTAAATAATTGTTCTTCTGGGAACTAAATCGAATTAAGCTTCGATTTCTGTAACCATACCTGAACCAACAGTACGTCCACCCTCACGGATAGAGAATGTAGTACCTTGTTCTACGGCGATTGGGTGGATCAACTCAACGTCGATTGTCACGTTATCACCAGGCATTACCATTTCAGTACCTGCTGGAAGTTCGATTGAACCTGTAACGTCAGTAGTACGGAAGTAGAATTGTGGACGGTAGTTGTTGAAGAATGGAGTGTGACGTCCACCTTCTTCTTTAGTAAGGATGTAAACTTCACCTTTGAATTTAGTGTGTGGGTTGATTGAACCTGGTTTAGCGATAACTTGTCCACGTTCGATTTCGTCACGTTGAACACCACGAAGAAGTACACCTACGTTATCTCCGGCAAGACCTTCGTCAAGTTGTTTACGGAACATTTCAACACCAGTAACAACTGCTTTTTGAGTTTCTTCTTTGATACCAACGATTTCGATTTCGTCGTTGACTTTAACGATACCACGGTCGATACGTCCTGAAGCAACTGTACCACGTCCAGTGATTGAGAATACGTCTTCGACTGGAAGAAGCAATGGTTTGTCAGTGTCACGTTCTGGTTCTGGGATGTACTCATCAACTGTGTTCATCAATTCCATAACGATGTCTTCGTATTTAGTGTCACCTTCAAGGGCTTTAAGAGCTGAACCTTGGATAACTGGAAGATCGTCACCTGGGAAGTCGTATTCTGACAATAGGTCACGGATTTCCATTTCAACCAATTCAAGCAATTCTTCGTCGTCAACCAAGTCAACTTTGTTCATGAAGACGATAAGGTGTTTAACACCAACCTGACGTGAAAGAAGGATGTGCTCACGAGTTTGTGGCATTGGTCCGTCAGTTGAAGCTACTACAAGGATAGCTCCGTCCATTTGAGCGGCACCAGTGATCATGTTTTTAACGTAGTCCGCGTGTCCTGGAGCGTCGATGTGAGCGTAGTGACGTTTTTCAGTTTCGTACTCAACGTGCGCAGTGTTGATAGTGATACCGCGTTCGCGTTCTTCTGGAGCAGCATCGATAGACGCATAGTCTTTAGGTTGGTTAACTGATGAAGGCAAGCGACGTGCCAAAACAGTTGTGATAGCTGCAGTTAGGGTAGTTTTACCGTGGTCAACGTGTCCGATAGTACCAATGTTAACGTGTGGTTTACTACGATCGTATTTTTCTTTTGCCATTTGAGTAAAAGCCTCCAATAAAATATATTTTATAGATAGACAGTAGGCAATACAGTCTAACTTTCCTTACTATTTTATCAAATTTCAGCTAAATTGCAAGTGTTTTACAAAGTTTTTGTGAATTATTCTTAATCAACTAATTCTAAACGACACTTCTACTCCTATCACCTAGCTAAACAAAAAGAAAAATCAGGAATTCCTGACTTTTACTTAGCTAATTCTCTTTCTCGTTCTTTCATTATTTTATGATTTTCATACAAACGTGATAAAAACTTAGAAATTTCTTTTAAGATAGAATAGGTTGGTACTGCAACAATCATACCAATGACACCATAAATATTACTTGATAACAAAAGTAATACTAAAATCGTAATTGGATGGACTTTCATCACACCACCTACGATACGAGGGTAGAGAATATTTCCATCCACTTGTTGAATAATCAACATATAAACAACTGCAATCAGCATTCTATGGGGATCAGTAAAGACATTGGCGATAATCATCGGAATCAAACCAATACTTGGACCTACATAAGGAATGAGATTGGCTAATCCTGAAAAGATAGCGAAGACCAAAGCGTATTTCAAACCGATTACGCTATATCCGATAAAGGCCAAACAGCCAATAATAATCGCATCAATGGCAACTCCACTAATATATCGAGCGATTGTAGCATTCAAATTTTTTAAAAGACCTGTAATATGCAACTTATCTCGCTTTAAAACAGTACGTTCAAGCATCGGCAAGAATTTGTGACCATCTAACAAAAAATAAATTAAAAATACAGGGGTCATGATAATAATCAAAACAGTACTAAAGAGCGCAGATAGGACACTTCCAACACTATTGGTAACACTATTTAGAATATTTTGTAGAATATCTACATAGGAGAGATTTAACTGTTGAATAGTCGCTTGAATATCTAAATTTTGAAAGGCTGGATAAGTGGATAAATCGATAATCAAATCTTGCAGACGACTGTAGATTGTCTGACTTGTTGCTATCAAACTTGTCAACTGATTAATCAAAATCGGTAAGAGATAGACTACCCCAATAACTAGCCCCCAGACCAAGGCGCACAAGGTTAGTAGAATACCAATGATACGGTTAATTTTGAAATACTTTTGTAAAAAATTTACAATAGGATTGGTCAAATAATATAAAAAACCACCTAAAAGAAAGGGAATCATTATAGTGTTTGCAACGCTTACAAAAGGCGTCATAATCCCACCCATCTGTCTCCATAAATAAAAGATAATGGTTAATAGTAAAATCTCACTGGTCCAAAAAAATAATTTATTCTTACGAAACATGAGGTACCTCCATTTATCTATTTTACCACACTTTCAAAAAAGCTTCTTTCTTATATCATGAAACTGGGAATATTTTTTTCTTTATGATAGAATAAACTTACTATGAAAAAAATAATTTTAACTCTCCTAAGCCTTTCCGTTATTGGGGCAGCATCTACTGTTGATGCTCAAGATTTTAATATTGCTGCTAAACATGCAATTGCTGTTGAGGCAAATACCGGTAAAATTCTCTATGAGAAAGATGCAACCCAGCCAGTTGAAATTGCTTCGATCACAAAATTGATTACTGTTTATCTTGTCTATGAAGCCTTGGAAAACGGTAGTATTACACTATCAACTCCGGTAGATATCTCTGATTATCCATACAAATTAACGACAAATTCTGAAGCGAGTAACGTTCCTATGGAGGCTCGTAATTATACCGTCGAACAACTACTGGAAGCAACCCTAGTATCCAGTGCTAACAGTGCAGCTATTGCGTTAGCTGAAAAAATTGCTGGCTCAGAAAAAGATTTCGTCGATATGATGAGGGCAAAGCTCTTGGAATGGGGCATTCAGGATGCCACTGTTGTCAATACGACGGGTCTTAACAATGAGACTTTAGGGGATAACATTTACCCAGGATCTAAAAAAGATGATGAAAACAAGCTCAGTGCTTATGATGTCGCTATCGTTGCTCGCAATCTCATCAAAAAATACCCACAAGTCTTGGAAATCACGAAAAAACCTTCTTCTACTTTTGCTGGAATGACAATCACTTCTACCAACTACATGTTAGAAGGTATGCCTGCTTATCGCGGTGGTTTTGATGGCCTTAAGACAGGAACAACAGATAAGGCTGGAGAGTCTTTTGTTGGTACTACAGTCGAAAAAGGGATGAGGGTTATCACAGTTGTTTTGAACGCAGACCATCAAGACAATAATCCTTACGCTCGCTTCACAGCTACATCGTCACTAATGGATTATATCTCTTCTACATTCACGCTTCGTAAAATCGTTCAAAAAGGCGATGCCTACCAAGATAGTAAAGCTCCTGTACAAGATGGAAAAGAAGATGCGGTCACTGCCGTTGCCAAAGATGATATCGCTCTTATTGAACGTGTTGGGGGACAATCGTCCCAAACTATTCAATTCACACCTGATTCTAAGGCAATACCAGCACCACTTGAAGCCGGAACTGTGGTTGGACATTTGACTTATGAAGACAAGGACTTGATTGGTCAAGGTTACATCACCACAGAACGTCCTAGTTTTGAAATGGTAGCAGAAAAGAAAGTTGAAAAAGCCTTCTTCTTAAAAGTTTGGTGGAATCAGTTTATCCGCTTCATCAACGAAAAATTATAAAAAATCGCGATTTTAAACCGCGATTTTTTGTTACAAGTTCATCTTCAAAATCCTTGATTATGGGTAAATATAAAAACAAATTTTACCCAACTGATCCTTCCATCTCATAGCTAATCAAGCGGTTCAGCTCAACTGCATATTCCATTGGAAGTTCTTTTGTAAAGGGTTCTACAAATCCCATAACAATCATCTCAGTTGCTTCAGATTCTGACAATCCACGGCTCATGAGGTAATAGAGTTGCTCTTCTGAAATCTTAGATACCTTAGCTTCATGTTCCAAAGCGACTTGCGAGTTGTGAATTTCATTAAATGGAATAGTATCTGATGCTGACAAGTCATCCATGATAATGGTATCACACTCGATGTGAGAAACAGATTTCTTAGAGTTCTTATTAAAGGTTACTTGTCCACGATAGTCAACCTTTCCTCCACCTTTAGCGATGGATTTAGACACGATAGACGAGCTTGTATGTGGAGCGTTGTGGATCATCTTAGCTCCAGTATCCTGGTGTTGCCCAGCATTGGCAAAAGCGATAGAGAGCATGGTACCACGCGCCCCTTCTCCATCTAGATAAACAGATGGGTATTTCATGGTTGTCTTGGCACCCAAGTTTCCATCAATCCACTCAACAGTGGCATCCTTTTGAGCTTTAGCACGTTTCGTTACCAAGTTATAGACGTTATCAGACCAGTTTTGGATAGTCGTATAACGCATATAAGCTCCGTCTAAGGCAAAGATTTCTACGATGGCAGCATGCAAGCTGTTACTTGAATAAGTTGGCGCTGTACATCCTTCTACATAATGGACACTTGCTCCCTCATCAACGATAATCAAGGTACGTTCAAACTGACCAGTATTTTCGTTGTTGATACGGAAGTAAGTTTGAAGAGGAATATCTACCTTGACCCCTTTTGGTACGTAGATAAAGGTTCCACCTGACCACACTGCTGAGTTAAGGGCTGCCAACTTGTTATCAGTCGGCGGTACCAACTTAGCAAAGTATTGTTTAAACAAGTCTGGGTATTCCTTGAGGGCAGAATCCGTATCTGTAAAGATAATCCCCAATTTCTGGAACTCTTCCTTCATATTGTGGTAAACCACTTCTGACTCGTACTGGGCAGAGGCACCAGCTAGATAAGCACGCTCAGCTTCTGGAATCCCAATACGTTCAAAGGTTTCTTTAATCTTTTCAGGAACATCATCCCAAGAACGGGCTGGTTTATCAGATGGTTTTTGGTAGTAGATCAAGTCATCAAAATCAATCTCTGACAAGTCTGCTCCCCAAGTTTGCATGGGCATTTTTTTGAAGGTTTCAAAAGACTTCAAACGGAATTCTAGCATCCACTCAGGTTCTCCCTTTGCAGCTGATAGTTCACGAATGACATCTTCATTCAATCCTTTTCCTGTCGATAGGACAGGCTCTACATCATCATGGAAACCAAATTTATATTCACCAAGGTCAATTGGTTTTGGTTCTACTCTTTCTTCAGCCATAAAATCCTTTCTTTCATTCTTCATTTCTACTGATTCATAAGACAAAAGAAACTTGTCTTACTAATTTTTTTGATTTTCAATTGTTTTCTTTAGAGCATTCCAGGCTAGGGTTGCACATTTAATTCGTTGTGGAAACTTAGCGACCCCTGACAAGAAGGCCGCATCGCCTAGTTGGTCTTGGCGTTCATCTTTTTGCCCTTGAACCATTTCAGAAAAAATGGTCGCAAGTTCTAAAATTTCTTCTTTGGTTTTTCCTAAAACTGCGTCCGTCATCATACTAGCAGATGCTGTAGAGATGGTGCAACCTGAATTTAAAAAAGCAATATCTTCTAAACGATCCTCTGCATCAAATTTGACAGAGAGATTAATAACATCCCCACAGGTCGGATTATTGAGGCTAATTTGTTCAGCTTCCTCTAATTTACCCTGATGGTGGGGATTTTTCGAATGGTCTGCTACCACTGCCATATATAGACTATCTAATTTAGAAAGTGCCATTGAAAAACTCCTTTGTCTTTTGTAAGGCATCAACTAGCTTGTCACAATCTGCCTTGGTATTGTAGATATAAAAACTTGCGCGAGCTGTTGCTGGGACATCCAAATACTGAAGCAAGGGTTGCGCACAGTGGTGACCTGCACGAACAGCCACTCCTTCATAATCCAAAGCAGTCGCAAGGTCGTGAGGGTGGAGATCGCCTAGGTTAAAGGCAATAACACCTGAACGTTGAGCCAAGTCCTGCGAGCCGTAAATGGTCAAGCCTTCAATAGCCTGCAGTTTTGGAAAGACATATGCAATCAATTCCTGTTCGTGAGCTTCAATGGAATCCATGCCAATTTTTTCTAGATAGTCCACTGCAGCAGCTAGTCCGATAGCACCTGCCATGTTGGGAGTTCCAGCCTCAAATTTCCAAGGCAATTCCTTCCAACTAGCAGATTGTTCATAAACGAAATCAATCATCTCACCGCCAAATTCAAGAGGTGACATTTGTTCCAGATACTTTTCTTTACCGTAAAGAACACCGATACCAGTTGGACCCGCCATCTTGTGACCTGAAAAGGCAAAGAAGTCCACATCCAAGTCCTGGACATCAATCTTCATATGAGGAGTAGATTGAGCACCATCCACCACCATGATGGCACCAACTTGATGGGCCAATTGAGTGATTTCTTTGATTGGATTGACCACCCCCAGGACATTTGAGGCATGAGCAAGGGAGACAAACTTAACTTTATCAGTCAATTTAGCTCGCAAATCATCCATATCCAGAACTCCATTCTTAAGATAGACATAGACAAGCTCTGCCCCAGTCTTGCGGCAGGCTTCCTGCCAAGGAATGATGTTGGAATGGTGTTCCATGACAGAAATCAAAACCTGGTCTCCCTCAGTCAAGACTTCCTCAGCATAACGCGCTACCCAGTTAAGACTGGTTGTCGTTCCTCTAGTAAAGAGAACTTCCTTTGTAGACCCTGCATTGATAAACTTACGAATGGTTTCACGAGCCGCTTCATAGGAAGCAGTAGCCCGCTCCGCCAAGGTATGAACCCCACGATGAACATTGGCATTGTCCTGCTCATAGTAGCGGTTAATCGTCTCCAGAACTGCTAGTGGTTTTTGTGTCGTCGCAGCATTGTCCAAATAAACCAATGGTTCATCATTAACAATCTGGTCTAAAATTGGAAAATCCTTGCGAATCACTTCTACATCTAACATAGGCTACCCCTTAGCGTTTTGACAATTTTTCTTCGATAGTCGCAATCATTTCATCACGAACTTCCTTGACTGGAATCTCAACGATAACGGAGCCAAGGAAACCACGAACAACCAAACGTTCTGCAGTTGCCTTATCTAAACCACGGCTCATGAGGTAGTACATGTCTTCTGGATCTACCTGACCGATAGAAGCCGCATGTCCTGCAGTTACGTCATTTTCATCAATCAAAAGAATTGGATTAGCATCTGAACGCGCTTGGTCTGAAAGCATGAGAACACGACTTTCTTGTTGGGCATCTGCTCCCTTGGCACCCTTGATAATGTGGCCAATACCATTGAAGGTCAAGGTTGCTTTTTCAAGAATAACCCCATGTTGAAGGATATTCCCGATTGAGTTGCAACCATAGTTAGTTACTCGGGTATCAATCCCTTGTACCTGACGGCCACTTGAAAGAGCTACAACTTTCAGGTCAGCATGGCTACCGTTACCAATCAAGTCGCTATCAAAGTCCGCAACGACGTTCCCTTCGTTCATGACACCGATTGCCCAGTCAATGCTTGCATCGTTGCCTAATTTACCACGACGGCTAATGTAAGCAGTGACGTTTTCACCTAGACGGTCAATCGCAGCAAACTTGACTTGCGCACCAGAACGTGCAATCACTTCAACTGTGATATTTGCAGTTGCCTTAGCACTACCTCCACCACGTGACTCTAAACGCTCCAGATAACTAATCTTACTGTTCTTACCAGCGATAATCATAATATGCTTGTTAAACGGCACATCACTATCGCTGTCTTGATAGAAAATTCCTTCGATTGGTTCTTTAATCTCAACGTTATCAGGAATATAGAGAACAGCACCACTATTGAAATAAGCTGTATGGTAGGCTGCCAACTTGTCATCGTCATACTTAACAGATGACATGAAGAATTCTTCGATCAGCTCTGGAATTTCTTCTAAAGCTGAGTGGAAGTCTGTAAAGACGACACCCTGTTCAGCCAATTCAACTGGAATTTGCTCAAAAACAGTTTGAGTTCCTACTTGTACCAACCTCAAGTGATTATCTAGAGCTGTGAAATCTGGAACATTTGCTGATGGCTCACTTTCTGTAATCGTTCCATCACCCAGATTCCAACGGTGGAATTTGACACGCTCAATAACTGGTAATTCCAAAGTCTCAATCTTGTCAAAAGCTTTTTGACGGAGGTCAGCCAACCAGCTTGGTTCAGCGTGCATTTCTGAAAAAAGTTTAATATTTTCTTTAGTCATTTACTTCTCCTAAAAGATACGAGGGAATTACAATTCTTCCTTGTAGTCGTAGCCAAGTTCTTCAGCTAGTTTTGCGTATCCTTCACGTTCCAAACGCGCAGCCAATTCTGGACCACCTGAAAGGACAACACGACCTTCCATCATGACGTGTACCACATCAGGTGTGATGTAGTTCAAAAGACGTTGGTAGTGAGTGATAATCATAGCACCAAAGCCTTCACCTCGCATAGCATTCACACCTTTAGAAACAACTTTAAGGGCATCAATATCAAGACCAGAGTCAATCTCATCCAAAAGGGCAAAAGTTGGTTCCAACATCAAAAGTTGAAGAATCTCATTGCGTTTTTTCTCACCACCAGAGAAACCTTCGTTGAGGTAACGCTCAGCCATTTCTTCTTTCATGTTGAGTAATTCCATCTTCTCATCCAATTTAGTGATAAACTCACGAACTGAAATCTTCTCATCGTCTTCTTTACCAGCATTCATAGCTGCACGAAGAAACTCAGCATTGGTAATTCCAGGAATTTCTGATGGGTATTGCATAGCAAGGAAAAGTCCCATACGCGCACGCTCATCAACTTCCAACTCAAGGATGTTTACGCCATCAAACAAGACTTCACCTTTGGTAACTTCATAGTTTGGATTTCCCATGATAGCTGCAGAAAGAGTCGATTTACCTGTACCATTTGGTCCCATGATAGCGGCGATTTCTCCTATTTTCAGGGTCAGGTTAACCCCTTTTAAAATTTCTTTTCCTTCAATCTCAACGTGAAGATCTTTGATCTCTAATACTGACATGATAATTCCTTTCTTTTTCAAGGCCTTTACAGTGCTTACTGGAAACATACTTGATTTCCCTAGAAAATACGGTAAAAGGTCAATAAATATACTTTTATAGTATAACAAAAAAAAGCCTAAAAGGCTTTGATTTTGTCTAGAAGCTGAGGACTAGTCTTTTCCTTTTAAATGCTGGTCAATGACATCTACAATCTTGCCCATCAAGTAACTTACTCGGAAATTTCTAAAGAGCAAAATGGCCCAAAAGACTGCCATAATATAGCGACCAGTCATCCAAGCTTCATTGAAAAAATAAGTCTCAGCAGCTGTAAACAGCGCGATGATAATAAATTGTTGTCTATTCATAAACTTATTGTATCATGAAATCTTTCTTTAGTCTTCCTCTACCTTCACTTTATCAGCCAAAAATTCAAATCCTTCTGGAATCAGGCTTTCTTCTGCTTCTTTTTCAGTTTGGGAAGATTTTGCTTTGGCTGAAAAGGCTGCGCGAACTTCTTTCCATTCCTCCATGGAAATGGCTAAAATCTCAGGTGAAAAACCTGCTGCCTGACTGAGGATATTGCCAAACATGGTGTTGAGATTATCTCGTTTCATGGTTTGACCAGCATTGAAGTTAGACTCAAAAGCAAGAATAGCATGGTGTTCATTGGCCGCAACTGGTTGAGATCCGACTAGAAGAGCCTTGTCCGGCCCACCTAGACTTTCAATTACTTCTCCCCAGGCATTCTGCAAACGAATCAGATTTTGACGTGCTAAATCAGGATTTTCGACAGCCTCTTGTAAGATAGATTGAACCTTATTGCGATCCACACGATAGATTGTCTTTCCTGCTGTTGGACGACTAGGAGCTGGATTTGTTGGCTTAGATACGGTTCCCACATTGGCAAGTTCTTGTTTGAGACGGGCAATTTCCTGTCTCAGTGCAGAAATTTCACTTTCAACTGTCCCAGAAAGAGCTGGTTCAGGCTTAATCTCTGCCAAACGGATAGTCATCATCTCAGCATAAATTTTGGGCTGCAAACTAGACTTAATATCTGCTAAACTGACTGTCGCCAAGCGAATCATTTCAAACAGATTTTCTTGAGGAAGTGCCAAATTTTCTACAAAGACTGGACTATGATGAGTATTTTCTCCACCTGTTTGAACAATTAACAAATCTCTTAAATAGTGTAAAAGGTCGGTCACAAAACGAGTCATGCTCTTACCATTGTCAAAGAGAAGATTTAAGCATGCTAGGGCCTTTGGAACATCCTGTTGAGACAAGGCGGCCACATAATCATCCAAGGCTGATAGACTAATGGTGCCAGTAATTTCTTCAGAAATGGCAGTCGTCAGCTCGTTTCCCTGTGTCAAACTCAGGGCTTGATCCAAAATAGACAAGGCATCTCGCATTCCACCTTCAGCCCGTCTGGCAATGATTTCCACAGCCTCTGGTTCAGAACTGATATTTTCTTTTTCTAAAATATAGCGGATATGTTCCTTAATATCCTGTGTCTTAATCGATTTAAATTCAAAACGTTGCACACGGGATAGAATAGTGGCAGGAATCTTGTGCAATTCAGTAGTGGCCAAAATAAAGACCACATTCTGTGTTGGCTCTTCCAGCGTCTTTAGAAGGGCATTAAAAGCCCCTGTAGACAGCATGTGAACCTCATCTATGATATAAACCTTATAACGAGCAAGGCTAGGCGCATAGGTAGATTTATCACGAATTTCACGGATTTCATCCACCCCGTTATTAGAAGCAGCATCCATTTCAATGACATCTTCTAAACTACCATCTGTCACTGCTTGACAAATATAGCAGTTATTACAAGGTTCACCACCCACTTGATTTGGACAGTTCATAGCCTTGGCAAAAATCTTGGCTACACTGGTTTTTCCCGTTCCCCGTGGACCAGAAAAAAGATAAGCATGACTTATTTTCTCTTGCTCCACTGCTTGTTTAAGAGTCTTAGCCACAACTTCCTGTCCAACCAACTGGGAGAAGTTTTGACTTCTATATTTTCGATAAAGTGCTTGATACATTAGGCTTTCTCCTCAAACATTGTAAAGTCCCATTCTGTCATTTCAAGCAAAATAGCGACAAATTGTTCCAAATAATCTCGATCCATAGCATCATAATCATCAATCTCTGAAGAATCAAGATCTAGAACTCCAAGTAATTGACCATTCTTAACCATCGGAACAACAATTTCACTTTTAGCTCGACTATCACAAGAAATATAGTTGGGATAAGTCGTTACATCTCCAACAACAACGGTTTCCTGAAAATGAGCTGCCTCACCACAAACACCCTTGCCTAGCGCAATACGGATGCAGGAAACACCACCTTGGAAGGGACCTAAAACCAATTCCTTTCCATCGAACAAATAAAAGCCTGCAAATACGGTATTAGGGAAGCGTGATTTTAGAAGAGCACTGGCGTTGGAAAGATTAGCCAAAACATTGGTTTCACCATCCAATAAAAAAGAGAGACCCTCATTCAACATTTGATAACGTGATTTTTTTTTTGATTCTAACATAGGACTATTATATCAAAAAAGGCTTACAGACAAAAGAAAAATCCCTTGTTTAGTAAACAAAGGATTTTGTGAATTTTCAATTTGATTAAAGTTCGATATCACCGAACAAGTCAGCCATTGAGAATCCTGTTTGTGTTTCTGGAAGTTCGAAATCACGTTTTTCTTGACGTTTTGGACGACGTGGACGAGCAGCACGTTTTTCTTCTTTTTGTCCTTCTTCTTGAGCTGGACGCTCTTCAAGAGCTTTGATAGAAAGTGATACGCGCTCTGCATCTGCGTTAACTTCAAGAACTTTAACTTTAACTTCTTGACCAACTTTAAGAGCTTCTTTTGGATTTTCAATACGTTTGTGTGAAATTTGTGATACGTGAACAAGTCCATCGATACCTGGCAACACTTCAACAAATGCACCGAAGTCAGTCAAACGTTTAACTGTTCCTTCTACTACATCACCTTTAGCCAATTTTTGCTCAACGCCATCCCATGGTCCAGGTGTTGTTGCTTTAAGTGAAAGTGATACGCGTCCTTCTTCTTCGTTAAGATCAAGGATTTTCACTTCAATTTCTTCACCAACAGTTACAACTGATTTTGGTGATACGTTACGTTCATGTGACAATTCAGTCAAGTGAACCAATCCGTCAACACCACCAAGGTCGATGAAAGCACCGAAACTTGTGATACGTGCAACTTTACCAGTTACTACATCACCAACAGCCAATTTACCGAATACTTCAGCGCGAGCTGCTGCTGTAGCTGCTTCAACAACTTCACGACGTGAAAGGATGAAGCGGTTTTCTTTAGCGTCAACTTCTTTGATTTTAGCATCAAATTCTTGACCTACAAAACGCTCAGTGTTACGTACAAAACGAGTATCCAACATTGAAGCTGGGATAAATCCACGAACACCTTCAAATTCTACTGAAAGTCCACCTTTAACGGCACGAGTTCCTTTAACAGTAACAACTTCTTCTTCGCGACCAACAAGTTTGTCCCATGCTTTGCGAGCTTCAAGGCGTTTTTTAGATACAAGGTATGTAACTGTATCAGTATCTTTACCAACTACTTGACGAAGTACAAGAACATCCAATACTTCTCCTACTTTAACAAAGTCATTGATATCTGCATCGCGATCGTTTGTCAATTCGCGAAGAGTCAAGACACCTTCAACACCAGTTCCAGAGATTGCAACGTTAGCTTGAGTCGCATCAACTGTCAATACTTCAGCACTAACAACATCACCAGGCTCAACTTGGCTAACGCTATTTAGCAAATCTTCAAATTCGTTCATCTAAAAAATCCTCCAACAATCAAGTTTTTCTTAAACTTGACATACTTATAATTTTTTTCCTAAGCACCCGCAAGGACATGTTCATATCGTTCACGTCTTTCAATTATAAAAATAAAATACCCTAAGATATTTTGCTTTTTATCTTGATCATTACCTAAGAACTGGGGTAGCTGGATTCGAACCAACGCATGAGGGAGTCAAAGTCCCTTGCCTTACCGCTTGGCTATACCCCATTGATAAAATGGAGAGAGAGGGATTCGAACCCCCGAACCCGAAGGAGCGGATTTACAGTCCGCCGCGTTTAGCCTCTTCGCTATCTCTCCTACAATCAACATTGACTATTATATCATGAAAATTTCAAAAAAACAAGACTTATTTTGCTAAATTATAATTTTCAATCAAAATTTCCACAGCTTTTTCCAATTTTTTATAAAAACTATCGACATTCCCATTCTTTATGATGGCAAATTGTCCATCTAATTCGGCAATTTCTCCGATAACTTTTTTACCAATGGTCAAGGTATAACCTTCAAAACTGTCTTTTCCTACATTAACCTTGGCATCTGCTACTTGAATTTCAATTTTTTTATCTTTCTTACTCATTTCATACCTCTCTTCACTTTTTCTATTTTACAAGAAAATCCTAAAACTAGCAAGAAAAAACTCTACATCAGGCTTGTCTGATATAGAGTTCTCCGCTTTATTTAATGTGTTTTTCTAGTTCTTTTTGGTACTTACCATTTGATTCCAATTTTTCTTTTTGCCATTTTTTCAGTGCTTCTTCATATTCTTTTGTCGTAACGATATCTTTTTGCAATTTCATTCCTTTAAAGATATATGGGTCACCCTTAATACCAACTTGTGAGTATGGTTTTGAGAATGGCACTACATTACTTACAACTGGAGAACCACCAGATGAGGCTGTCGGCATCAATAATGAACTATCTGTCAACCAAGCTTGAGCCTTAGCATATTTTTCATAGCGCTCTTCAAGATTCGTAGTTTCTGAATCGGCATCATCCAATAATTTCTTATATTGGTCCAAACCAAGTTTAGCTACAACATCCTTATCTTTCCCTTTAGTAATACCAAGGTGTTTCATAGCAGAACCTGATTTAGGATCCATGATATTCAAGTAAGATGCTGGGTCTTGATAGCTTGGAGCCCATCCTGTACTGTTCAAATCATAGTCTCTTTGAGAAGGAACACGCGCTTGAGAAGTGATTGTTTCCTTTTCATTATCTGTCATTTGAAGAACGTCGATGACAACATTTTCAGCACCAAGAGTTGATTCGATAGACTGTTTGAAAGAGTTGCTTTGTTGAACGGCGATGGTATCTGTTTGTTCAACTGGGACATCCAAGTGAATTGGGAAAGTTACCCCTTTAGATTCCAAGTCTTTCTTAGCTTTTTCGAACGCAACTTTAGCCTTGTCAGGGTTGTAGATAGAATCCTTACCGTCAACTAGCTCAACACCTTTCCATTGGTCACCATAGTTCACCAACTCTGCTTGAGCGATTTGACCAAAGTTTTTACCACCTGCTTGCACAAAGTTATCTGGAACGAGACTGTTACGAATAATCTTGTCCGCACCGTCTTCACCATTTAGCTGGGCAGCATAAGAATGGCGGTTGAAGGCAAAGTTGATAGCCTGACGGAAGTCCTTATTAAGCATAGCTTCTTTTGTAGAAGTCTTTTGTTCTTCACTTGTTTTCGCAGTTTTATTATATGACTGACGATTTACGTTAAAGGTGAAGTAATAACTACTTGAGTCCTGTGGGCTATAAGTGATTTTATCTCCGTATTGTTCCAAAGTAGAAGCAAAGTTTGAGCTACTTGGGAAGAGACGGGCTGTCGTATAGGCACCAGAAGAGAAGCTACGAATCAACGATTCCTGATCAGAACCATCGTAGTAAGTCAATTTAATCTTTTCGATCTTTACCTTTTCTTTATCCCAGTAATTTGGGTTTTTCTCGTATTCAATTAACGATTTAGACGTCAAGGTCTTCAAGATATAAGGACCATTGTAAAGAATCCCTGCTGGAGTAACTGCTCCATAATCTTTACCTGATGCCTTCAAAAACTCTTCATTTACAGGCAACATTGTCGCTGTTGTAACTTTAGAGTTCCAGAAACTTTCTGGTTTGTTTAGGGTATATTCAACTGTATAATCGTCCAAGGCCTTAACACCAACTGTAGAGAAATCATTGGTCTCACCAGTCATGTAGGCATCCAAGCCCTTAATTGAATTTTGGATGAGAGAGACACCGTCTGACTTACCGTCAGCTACGTGTTTTAATCCTGTTACAAAGTCATGGGCTGTTACTTCTGCATATTCTTCGCCTTCTGATGTGTACCATTTAACTCCTTTACGAAGTTTATAGGTATAAGTCAAACCATCTTTAGACACAGACCAATCTTCAGCCAAGGAAGGGATAACATTTCCGTACTGGTCGTTTTCCATCAGACCATCCACCACGTTCCCGATGACATCTGTTGTAGATGTACGAGTCGCTATACTATAGTCCAAAGATGCTGGATCTACTGCATAGACATATGAAAATGTTGTCGGTGCATCTGCTTCTTTATCAGCTTTTCCACAAGCCGCTAATAGAGCTGTTGTGCTCAGGACCACTCCTGCTGTTAAGAGCCACTTTTTCGATTTCATAAAAAATCTCCTTTAGTTTATTTTAATCTACTTTTACAATCCAACTTTCTGGCGCTTCAATATCACCAAACTGAATTCCTGTCAATTCATCATATAATTTACGAGTCACAGGGCCTACTTCTGTTTCACTATAGAATACATGGAAATCATCACCGTGTTGAATACCTCCAATTGGAGAAATAACCGCTGCTGTACCACAGGCACCTGCCTCTACAAAACGGTCAAGGTTATCAATTGGGACATCCCCCTCAATAGGAGTCAAGCCCAAGCGGTGTTCTGCCAAATAAAGCAAAGAATACTTAGTAATAGATGGCAAGATAGATGGACTCAATGGTGTTACAAATTCATTATCAGCTGTAATTCCAAAGAAGTTAGCTGAACCGACTTCTTCAATCTTTGTATGAGTTGATGGGTCTAGATAGATAACATCTGAGAAGTGGCGTGACTTGGCCAATTTCCCTGGCAAGAGACTTGCAGCATAGTTCCCACCAACCTTAGCCGCACCTGTACCATTTGGAGCCGCACGGTCGTATTCATCCTGAATCAAGAAGTTGGTTGGAACCAAACCACCCTTAAAGTAATTTCCAACTGGCATAGCAAAGATGGTGAAAATGTATTCCTCTGCTGGTTTAACCCCGATAATATCTCCAACACCAATCAAAAGTGGACGAAGATAAAGGGTTCCACCTGTTCCATATGGTGGTACGTATTCTTCATTGGCGCGGACAACTGCCTTACAAGCTTCTACAAACATGTCTGTCGGAACTTGTGGCATCAAGAGACGATCACAAGTACGTTGGAGACGTTTAGCATTTTCGTCAGGACGGAAAAGTTGAACACTACCATCCTTAGTACGGTAAGCTTTCAAACCTTCAAAGGCTTGTTGACCATAGTGAAGACTTGGAGAAGACTCTGAAATATGCAAAGTTGCATCCTCTGTGAGCTCTCCTTGATCCCATTGTCCATTTTTAAAATGAGCAATATAGCGATAAGGTAATTTCATATAGGAGAAACCAAGGTTCTCCCAATCAATCGTTACTGTCATATTCCACTCCTTATTCTAAAAACCTATTTCTTTTATTCTACACTATTTTTATAAAATAGCAAGTATATTTTGTAATTTTCAGAAAATTTCTTCAATAAAAAGAACCAGCTCTGAGAACTGATTCTTCATTTCACTTATTTGGCTTCTGTAAATACTTCTTTAAGATAAGCGTCAAAAACTTCTTCATCAGAAATGGTGTCTGATATAAAGCTTCCGTTGCTAGTGCGTTCTGACAGGTTCAAGTCTTGTAGTCGACTTTCATAGATTGTACCTTTGTTAGATTGAACAATCAGAGTTTGATCGTTCCCATCCACTTCTGTACTAAAGAGGTCACCAACGAAGCCTTGTTCTGCAACCGCTCCTGCTAAGAAGACACGATGCGGTTTATTTTTTAGCTCACGCAAGACTTGTGACCCACGTTTTGCACGGCTAGTTGCCGGAATTTCGTCAATAGAAACACGTTTCAAACTTCCACGCTGAGTCAAGAGGTAGAAGGATGAGGTGTTACAGATAAAGGCAGATTGGAGGACATCATCTGCTTTCAGGTTCATAGCTTTGACACCTGCAGCCTTAGCACCGACAACTGGTACCTCTTCGATATTGAAACGAAGGGCATAACCATTTTGGCTAATCAAGAGAACATCATCCAGTTTAATCGGAGCCACTGCTACAATCTGGTCTGTCTCGTCTTTGAGCTTAGCATACTTGACAGACTTAGATTTATAGGTCCGCCATGGAGAGAATTCTTTGCGTTCTACACGCTTGATTTGACCGAAACGAGTCGCCGCAAAGTAGGTTGTCGCATCATCAAACTGATCCACGACTTCCACATAAAGGATTTCTTCGTTAGTTTCAAAGTTTGTAATGGTTTGGCTCAGATGCTCACCGATATCCTTCCAACGAATGTCTGCCAATTCATGGATTGGTCGATAAATGACATTTCCAAGCGTCGTGAACATCAAGAGATGCTGGGTTGTCTTAGCAGCTTGTACAAAAATCAAACGGTCGTCATCACGTTTGCCAATTTCTTCCAGAGTGGAAGCCGCAAAGGAACGTGGGCTGGTACGCTTGATGTAACCTGCCTTGGTCACGCTGACGTAGGTATCTTCCTCGGCGATCAGACTAGCTGTATCAATCTCGATGACTTTCGCAGTGTCTTCTAAGCTACTCAAACGCGGAGTCGCAAATTTCTTCTTAACCTCACGAAGTTCTTTCTTCATAAGATTGTACATGGTCCGTTCATCCCCGATAATAGCCGCCAGCATGGCAATCTTTTCACGAAGTTCTGCTTCTTCTTCCTGTAAGACAACCACATCGGTATTGGTCAAACGATACAATTGCAAGGTAACGATGGCCTCAGCCTGCTCCTCTGTAAAATCATAGCTAACTTTGAGATTTTCCTTGGCATCCGCCTTATTCTCAGAAGCACGGATAAGGGCAATGACTTCATCCAAAATCGAAATCACGCGAATCAAACCTTCGACGATATGGAGACGTTTCTCAGCCTTTTCCTTGTCAAAGCGTGAACGCGCCAAAATCACTTCACGACGGTGGGCAATATAGCTAGACAAGATTGGAACGATCCCAACCTGACGAGGCGTGAAATTGTCAATCGCCACCATGTTAAAGTTATAGTTGATTTGCAGATCTGTGTACTTAAAGAGATAGTTGAGGACAAGCTCTGTATTGGCATCTTTTTTTAGCTCAATAGCAATACGTAGACCATCACGGTCAGACTCGTCGCGAACCTCAGCAATACCAGCTACCTTGTTATTGACACGAACATCATCGATTTTCTTGACTAGATTAGCCTTGTTGATTTCATAAGGAATCTCAGTAATAACGATTTGTTCCTTACCACCTTTTAGCTTTTCAATCTCAGTCTTGGAACGAACAACCACGCGCCCTTTCCCAGTTTCATAGGCCTTCTTGATTTCATCACGACCCTGGATAATCCCTCCAGTCGGGAAGTCTGGTCCAGGCAAGAATTCCATGAGTTTGTCCACCTTGGCTGTTGGGTGGTCAATCATGTAAACCGCCGCATCGATAACCTCAGCCAAATTATGCGGTGGAATGTCTGTAGCGTATCCAGCCGAAATCCCAGTCGAACCATTGACCAAGAGGTTGGGAAAGGCTGCTGGCAAGACAGTTGGCTCTTTCTCGGTATCGTCAAAGTTCCAAGCAAAAGGAACTGTCTTTTTCTCGATATCTTGAAGAAGGTAGCCTGCAATTTCAGACAAACGTGCCTCGGTATAACGCATGGCCGCAGGCGGATCTCCGTCCATGGAACCGTTATTACCGTGCATTTCAACTAGAATCTCACGATTTTTCCAGTCCTGAGACATACGAACCATGGCATCATAGATGGAAGAATCCCCGTGTGGATGGAAATTCCCCATGATGTTACCGACAGACTTGGCTGACTTGCGGTAGCTCTTGTCAAAGGTATTGCCATCCTTATTCATAGAATAAAGGATACGACGCTGAACCGGCTTCAAACCATCACGAATGTCTGGCAAAGCCCGGTCTTGAATAATATACTTGGAGTAGCGACCAAAGCGCTCTCCCATGATGTCCTCAAGGGACATGTTTTGAATGTTAGACATAATAATTCTCTTTTTAGTGTTTTATTGTAAAGTAAATCTATATTTTATAAATTTAACTGTTTCTTTGTAGGTAGTAAGAAAAGAAGAGCAATCCTACTAATCCTAGAATGAATAAAAGATTAATTTTAATAACAAATAAGCTAAGTAGGGTATTAATTAGGCCGTGAAAAATGGCGCAAAAAAGGACCGACTTAGTCTTTTTGAAAACAGCTGCTAGAAGAATACTGAGATAAATTGCAAATAGACTGAATAATATAAAAGGCATACCACTTTGGGAACTTCCAATCACAAACCATAAAGGTATATGCCATATTGCCCAAATACAACCTGTTATCAAACCGGAAATCCAAAAGGAGAATCTAGTTTCCAAAGTTGGTTGCAAGATGCCTCGCCATCCCAATTCTTCTTCGCCACCATAAACACAGACTGCACTCAAAAAAACAACAAACAAATTTCCTAGTGGAAAAGCCGGATTAAGCTCCTTAGATGAGAAAGCAATGACACCTGTTTGCACGAAAATTAGTAAAAGAAATAACAAAATATATTTCTTTGAGTCCCCTAAGATAAAAGAGACTATGCTTTTAATGGATTTTTGAGGCAAACAAGAAATTGCTGCAATGGTAGGACCGAAACCTCCTAGTAAATGGAGAAAAACTCCTAGTGGACTTGTTAGACTTAAGAGGTTCATTTGCGTCAGAAAAGCGAGCAATCCCCAACCAAATCCCCAAGAAATGAGAAAACTAATCAGTAAAAATTTTGTTATCTTATTATTTTGTAAATGTTTCATTTTTTTCGAGTCTCTCCTCAGCATACTGAATCATCTTCTCAGCCACTTCTTTTCCATACTTAAATCCCATCTTTTGAGCAAGACTTTGAGCTTCTTGATGGAAAAGTTGCATGGTAGCAAATAAAGACTGAGTGATTTTGTCTAAACTTGAGAAATCAAGAAGAGCAGAGAATTCCTTCTCCTTCTCAATTGGCAAGTAGTTGAAGAGATACTTGTAATTTTTACCAATGTCGACAACACCTCTATCACTTGCTACCTGCCAAGCTAAGATTTTCAAGAGTTCTTGCTGACAAATACCGTAGAGGTGGTCAGTCGCATGTATGACTTGCTTACGGCATATCCCTTTGACCACGTAGGCTGACACCCACCAAAATTCATTGCAGGATTTTACAAAATTCGTTTCAGTAGCTGGGCTTGTCCAGTAACGCTCTAGATTTTGAGAATAGGGTTCAAATAAATGTTCTGGATCTTCTAAAACAGTGAATCCTGCCTCACTATCCACCCACTCTTTGATGTGCTCTTTTGGGCAAAGAGTCAAATCGATACGGTTGCCGTCTTCAAAAAGCATAAGATTTAGACGACGATGGTCAAGAGCAACCTCTTGCTCAATAATGCGTTTGCCAAACTGGTCTAGCCAGGAAAGGTCACTCGTCAAATTATCTAAATCATCCACGACATAGACCACGTCATAGTCTTGAAATTCATCTTTCGGAGCATGATCATTTGTTCTAGAACCCGATAAAGCAACAGCATCGACTTTTAAACTTTCAGCTATTTGTAAAATCAGATTCATCATTTCTGTTTCAGTTCTCATGGGAATACCTGCCTTTTTAGTGAAAACTCTTGATTCTGTAAAGGATATGTCTATAAAGAGGACTGACTGCTGGAACTTTTTCATTATCAAATTCTTTGACAAATTCCATGCCTAGCTTTTGCATGACTTTTTGCGAAGGGAGATTGTACAAGGATGTAAAAGAGTAAACTTCTGACAAGCCAGCTTGCTGGAAAGCGAAGTCTAGACAGGCTTGGACAGCCTCCGTCTCATAACCACGATTCCAAAACTCTTTTCGCAAACGCCAGCCGATTTCTACAGCTTCTTTTCCAGCAAAAATCCGTAAATCCGAATGGTGCAGACCTACCAAGCCGATAAACTCCTAGTTGTCTAAGTCACTCAGGGACAAACTTTTTACTTCATATACTTTTTTCATTGTTCTTTTTGAATATTTTTGTGCCAGTCTCTCCCATGAGACAGACAAACTGACTTTTTTTCTGTCAGTCACTTTTTTAGGAAGATATTTTGGGGGAAGTGAGGTACGCAAGGGTATTTGTTAGTCAGTTTCTTCCCTAAGTAAAGAATACTCGCTAATTAGTGATAGTTTTTCTAATAATGAAAGTTGTTTTTCTCGTGATAGACCACAGAAATATTCCATGAAATCTTGCTCAATAATTTCAACTTTATCAATAGGGATTAAGTTATAAAACCACTCATCATTCTGTAAAATATTTTTAAAAAATAGAGTAGAAACTAACGACATCTCCGAAGTCCAAGGATAATCATAATCACTAATACGCTCCTCATTATATTTTAGCCATGATTTAATCCCATAAGAAATAACAAATTGAACTTGGTTGTCTCTGTAATGTGTCATACCATACTTCTGTTTATGTGTTACAGCTTTTTTTACTCCCTGATATAATATACAGTAGACTTTTGACGGCGAATATTCAAATAAAAGATTTTTAATTTCTGTTTTTATAAGTTGCTTAGCCTTATTTTCATCTTTCTCGCTATACCCTGAAGAATATTCAAAATGAAATTCCTCCCTAAATTGATAGTCAAATAGTTTAAACAATTCTTTTTCAGCCAACTCTAACCACAGTTGATTTATTTCAGTCTCAGTAAATTTAAGATTTGTTAAAAACTTAAAATTTGAAAACCAGTGTTCATCTTTCTCTGAATAAACATTTTTTAAATTTTGAAAAGAGAAACGTACTCTTGTCTTATAAAACACATTTGGAAATTTTTCATTTGCAAATTTGGGGTCTTGTTTAATTTCTTTATTACTACAAAATGCAGTTGTAGAGCTTCTTGGGGATATTTCTAAAATATTCTTTTCTTTCAGAAAGTATATTTCATCAATGGGATAATTACCATCAAAAAACATTTGTGGTAATTTTTGATTTTTGATTTCCGAGAAAGAAGGAATATCAAATTCATCTTCACTAATATTAAATCCCTGTAAAATAGTTGATAAATATAGCTGCTCTCGTAGCCCAAACCCGGATATATATCGAATTTCTTCAAGAAAATAAGTGTCCAGTATTTTTCGACGCTTTTCTTTTGAACAATAATCACAAGAGCAGTCATCATCATTATTTTTATGCCCACAACTGAAGCATCTATTGTCTTGAACGAAATAGTTATCTAACTGGTCATTATTAACTAGCTTGTCATAATCCTTTTTTGTCGGTAGTTGGATGTATTTTTCTTCACCACATATCTCACAAATAAACGAAGTAGAAACTTTTGGAAATTCTTTTCTTAAATTAGATGCTATAGTATGAATAGAATATTTTTTAATAATTTCGTTAAGTTTTAAATTGTTTTGATAGTAATCAATAAGAATATTTTTTACTACCTCATCAGTAAATCCCGATAACACATCACCTTTTGTGCTATAGTCAATATTCCTCAAAAATTTAATCATAAATTTCTCCTCGTTTACGGCTATCACTCTTAATCTTACTAAATCATTAAAACACTGTCGCTTCTTCCAGCGTAAACTTGACATTATCTTCAATCCACTTACGTCGTGGTTCGACCTTGTCTCCCATAAGGACATTGACGCGACGTTCGGCGCGAGCCAGATCTTCAATGGTGACACGGATAAGGGTACGGGTTTCTGGATTCATGGTTGTTTCCCAGAGCTGGTCCGCATTCATCTCACCAAGCCCTTTATAGCGTTGGAGGGTAGCGCCTTTACCGAGCTGCTTGCGGAGTTCTTCAAGTTCTCCGTCTGTCCAAGCGTAGGCCACTTCTTCTTTCTTGCCTTTTCCTTTGGACATCTTGTAAAGAGGCGGAAGGGCAATATAGACATGTCCCGCCTCAACTAGCGGACGCATGTAGCGGTAGAAAAATGTCAAGAGTAAAGTCTGAATGTGGGCACCGTCTGTATCCGCATCGGTCATGATAATGATCTTGTCATAGTTGGCATCTTCAAGGGAGAAGTCTGCTCCGACACCCGCACCGATGGTATAAATCATGGTGTTAATTTCTTCATTTTTGAGGATATCCGCCATCTTGGCCTTGGCTGTATTGATAACCTTACCACGAAGAGGTAGAATAGCCTGGAACTTGCGGTCACGGCCTTGTTTGGCAGAACCTCCGGCAGAATCTCCCTCGACTAGATAGAGTTCATTCTTAGCTGGATTCTTAGACTGGGCTGGGGTTAATTTCCCAGACAACAAGCCCTTGTCTTTTTTATTTTTCTTCCCATTTCGGCTCTCATCACGCGCCTTGCGGGCCGCTTCACGAGCATCACGCGCCTTGATAGCCTTGCGGATAAGGTTAGCAGCTAGTTCTCCGTTTTCCATAAGGAAGAAGGTCAACTTATCAGCCACTATTCCATCCACAACCGGACGAGCTAGTGGGCTTCCAAGTTTGTCCTTGGTCTGACCTTCAAACTGCAAATGTTCTTCAGGTACCAAGATAGAAAGAACGGCTGCTAGTCCTTCACGATAGTCTGACCCTTCAAGGTTTTTATCTTTTTCCTTGAGAAGCCCCGTCTTACGCGCATAGTCATTCATAACCTTGGTGATAGCAGACTTGAGACCTGTCTCGTGCGTTCCACCGTCCTTGGTGCGAACGTTATTGACAAAGGATAGAATGTTATCTGAAAATCCGTCATTGTACTGGAGGGCCACTTCCACTTGGAAACCATTGTCTTCCCCTTCAAAGTAAAGAACTGGCGTTAAGGTCTCCTTGTCTTCGTTGAGGTAAGAAACAAAGTCTTGTACCCCATTTTCATAGTGGAATTCAATCGCTTCGTCTGTTCGTTTATCAGTCAAAGACAAGGTCACATTTTTCAAGAGAAAGGCTGATTCATTAAGACGCTCTGAGATGGTATTGTACTTGAAATCTGTCGTAGAAAAGATCGTCGCATCTGGCATGAAGGTCACTTTGGTACCTGTCTTAGACTTGGGTGCTGTACCGATTTTCTTCAGAGTCGTGACAGGTTTTCCACCATTTTCAAAACGTTGCTTATAGATTGCCCCATCACGGGTAATTTCAACTTCCAGCCAACTTGAAAGAGCGTTAACAACGGAAGAACCCACCCCGTGGAGACCACCAGATGTCTTGTAGCCACCCTGACCGAATTTCCCTCCGGCGTGAAGAATGGTAAAGATAACCTCAACTGTTGGGATTCCCATCGCGTGCATTCCAGTCGGCATCCCACGTCCGTGGTCTTGAACCGTTAAACTGCCGTCTTTATTAATGGTCACATCAATACGGTCACCAAATCCAGACAAGGCTTCATCGACAGCATTATCGACGATTTCCCAGACTAGGTGGTGGAGCCCAGCGCCATCGGTCGATCCGATATACATCCCTGGACGTTTTCGGACCGCATCCAACCCTTCTAGCACCTGAATGGCATCATCATTATAATTGTTAATATTGATTTCCTTTTTTGACACAAGGAACCTCCTATTCGTTCATCTTTACTATTCTACAGGTTTTCCAAGGATTTTGCAAAATTTTTCTTTCTCCGGTGTGACAATTTCAGAAGAGATTCTCTGCCTTTCTTCTCCATTTCATGATATAATAGGAGTATGATTACAATAGTTTTATTAATCCTAGCTTATCTGCTGGGTTCGATTCCGTCTGGTCTCTGGATTGGACAAGTATTCTTTCAAATCAATCTGCGCGAGCATGGTTCTGGTAACACTGGAACGACCAATACCTTCCGCATTTTAGGCAAGAAAGCTGGTATGGCAACCTTTGTGATTGACTTTTTCAAAGGAACCCTAGCAACACTTCTTCCGATTATGTTTCATCTGCAAGGTGTTTCGCCTCTCATCTTTGGACTTTTGGCTGTTATTGGACATACCTTCCCTATCTTTGCAGGATTTAAGGGTGGAAAGGCTGTCGCAACCAGTGCAGGAGTGGTTTTCGGATTTGCGCCTGTCTTCTGTCTCTACCTAGCAGTTGTTTTCTTTGGAACCCTCTATCTTGGTAGTATGATTTCACTATCTAGTGTCACAGCATCTATCGCGGCTGTCATTGGAGTTCTACTCTTTCCACTTTTTGGTTTTATCCTGAGCAACTATGATCCTCTCTTCATCGCTATTATCCTAGCACTTGCTAGTTTGATTATCATTCGGCATAAGGATAATATCACACGTATCCAGAATAAGACTGAAAATCTTGTCCCTTGGGGATTAAACTTAACCCATCAAAATTCTAAAAAATAAACGCCAGTTTGAACAGAACTGACGTTTTTTTGTATACTTATTTTGATTTGATATAGTTAATACCATCTGCTTTTGGTGCAACTGCTTTTCCAAAGAAGGCTGCCAAGACAAGAATTGTCAAGACATAAGGTGCGATTTGAAGATAAACTGTTGGCACACCTTGTAGGAACGGCAATTGAGAACCGATAACAGCCAAACTTTGTGAAAGTCCAAAGAAAAGACTAGATAGCATAGCTCCGATTGGATTCCATTTCCCAAAGATCATCGCAGCAAGAGCGATAAATCCAGGTCCAACAATAGTTGTCACTGAGAAGTTAACTGAGATGGATTGAGCATAAATCGCTCCGCCAATTCCACCTAGGAAACCTGAAATAATAACTCCAAAATATCTCATCTTGTAGACATTGATTCCCAAGGTATCCGCTGCTTGAGGGTGTTCACCGACAGAGCGAAGACGAAGACCAAATCGAGTCTTGAAGAGGATAAACCAAGCAAGGAATGAGAAGGCAATGGCCAGATAACCAAGTAGACTAGTTGACTTGAAGAAAATATCACCGATAACTGGGATATTTGCCAAGACTGGGAAGTCAAAGCGTCCAAAAGTCTGACTTAGGTTGTCGGTTTGTCCTTTGTTATAAAGAACTTTTACCAAGAAAACAGCCAAGGCAGGCGCCATCAAGTTCAAAACCGTACCGCTGACAACATGGTCTGCACGGAAATGAACCGTCGCTGCCGCGTGGATAATAGAGAATAGACCACCAACCAATCCTGCTACAAGCAAGGATAGCCATGGAGTTGCTGCTCCAAATTGTTCTGCAAATTCAAGGTTAAAGACAACTCCAGAAAAGGCACCCATAACCATAATTCCTTCAAGGCCGACGTTTACGACACCACCACGTTCAGAGAAAACACCACCAATACTTGTAAAGATGAGGGGCGCTGAGTAAATCAGCATAGAAGACACCAAGAGGGTGAGCAAGGTTGTAATAGACATCTTTACTTACCTCCTTTAACTTGTTTTTTCGGTTTGACAAAGCGTTCGATAAGGTAATGAACACTGACAAAGAAGATAATAGACGCTGTTACAATGCTGACAAGCTCAGACGGTACCTGCGCCGCATTCATACCAGGGGCTCCAACTTGGAGAACACCAAATAGGAAGGCTGCAAAGAGAATACCAATTGGTGAGTTGGCCGCAAGCAGACTAACCGCCATACCGTTAAATCCAACAGCTAAAGATGCCCCTTGAACATAGACGTTCTGGAAGGTTCCAAGTCCTTCAACAGCTCCACCAAGACCTGCCAAGGCACCTGAAATAATCATTGAGAGGATAATCGTTCTTTTTGCAGAAATACCAGCATATTCTGAAGCATGTGGATTAAGACCAACCGCACGGATTTCAAAACCAAGGGTTGTTTTCTTGAGCATGAACCAAATAACTGCAACGGCAATGATGGCAAAGAAAATACCAATATTCATCCGCGAATTACCAGTCAACTCAGCCAACCAAGGTGTCTGATAGGTTGCATTAGCCCCAACACGAATGGTCGAATCTGTACTTTGCATAAAGTCTTTAGGGAAGGCATGGATAAAGGCATTCCCTACATACAATACGATGTAGTTCATCATGATGGTTACGATAACCTCTGACGTCCCTAGATAGGCTCTAAGAATACCTGGAATCGCTCCGACAATCCCACCAGCAATCAGGGCAATCACGATAGTTGCTAAAATCATCAAAGGACGTGGCATATCTGGATGAGACAAGGCAAACCAACCACTGAGAATCCAACCTGCCAAAGCCTGACCAGGAAGCCCGACGTTAAAGAAACCTGCGCGACTGGCAACGGCAAAACCCAGACCAATCAAGACCAAAGGCCCCATAGCACGGAAGATTTCCCCAATCCCGCGTAGACTACCAAAGGCTGTATAGAACAATTCTTCATAGCCCCAAATAGCATCATAGCCGAAGATCCACATGACAATGGCTCCAAGTAAAATTCCAAGGAATACAGAAATCAAGGGAACCGAAATTTGTTGTAATTTTTTAGACATCACTCTTCTCCTTTCCCAAGTTTCCACCAGCCATCAAGACACCAAGTTCTTGTTTATTGGTTGTTTCTGGTGATACAATACCTTGAATCTTACCATCGTGGATAACGGCAATACGGTCTGAGACGTTTAAAATCTCATCCAATTCAAAGCTGACAACAAGGACAGCCTTGCCATTATCACGCTCTTCAATCAAGCGCTTGTGGATATATTCAATGGCACCGACATCCAACCCACGAGTTGGCTGGCTGACGATAAGGAGATCAGGATCACGATCAATTTCACGAGCAATAATTGCTTTTTGTTGATTTCCTCCTGAGAGTGCAGCTGCAGGAACAAATTCATTTGCAGCACGAACATCAAACTCTTCCATTAGCTTTTTAGCATAAGAAGTAATATTTGAATAGTTCAAAATTCCATTTTTACTATGTGGTTCTTTGTAGTAGGTTTGAAGGGCAATATTTTCAGAGATCATCATTTCTAAAATCAAACCATCACGGTGACGGTCTTCTGGAACGTGCCCAACACTCAACTCTGTAATCTGACGTGGGTGTAAGCCTACAATTGAATCTCCTTTTAGCTCAATGCTACCAGATTCAACCTTGCGAAGACCTGTAATGGCTTGAATCAGTTCAGACTGACCATTTCCATCAATCCCCGCAATCCCAACAATCTCTCCAGAACGAACATCCAAGGACAGATTTTTAACAGCTGGAACACCGCGGTTTTCATTGACCACCAAGTCTTTAATAGACAAGACCACTTCTTTTGGTTGAGAGGCTTGTTTCTCTGTTTTAAAGGAAACAGAACGTCCTACCATCATTTCTGCCAAATCAGCATTGGTAGCCCCTGCGATTTCGACAGTTTCAATTGATTTCCCACGACGGATAACTGTAACGCGGTCAGAAACTGCACGAATCTCGTCCAACTTGTGGGTAATCAAGATAATTGATTTCCCTTCTTTGACAAGATTTTTCAAAATAGCCATCAACTCATCAATTTCTGATGGAGTCAAGACAGCCGTTGGTTCGTCAAAGATAAGAATATCAGCCCCACGATAAAGGGTTTTTAAAATTTCTACACGTTGTTGGGCTCCAACTGAGATATCTGCCACCTTGGCAGAAGGGTCAACAGCTAAGCCATAACGTTCAGAAAGAGCCTTGATTTCTTTGCTAGCTCCAGCGATATCTAGCACACCATTTTTAGTCAATTCACTACCTAAAATGATGTTTTCAGCCACTGTGAAGGCTTCTACCAACATAAAGTGCTGGTGAACCATTCCGATTCCCAAGCCAGCTGCTTTAGATGGGGAGTCAAGGTTGACAACTTGACCGTTGACCGCGATTTCACCACTAGTTGGTTCAAGAAGGCCTGCTAACATGTTCATGAGCGTGGACTTACCAGCCCCATTTTCTCCTAAAAGTGCATGAATTTCACCTTTTCGTAGGTGCAGGTTGATTTTGTCGTTGGCAACAAATTCACCAAACACCTTGGTAATATCACGCATCTCAATGACATTTTCGTGTGCCATGTGCTCTTCCTTTCAGAGTCTTATTTTATTTCAATAAAACTTGCTAGTTTGTCTAGTAGCAAGCTTTACTGAGACAAAATGACTTTGTCTCAACTCTTAAAAAGCGGCCGAGGACCGCTTCCTAAGAAATGACTTCCATCCATTATTTTGCAGGAACTTTTACGCTTCCATCAAGGATTTTAGCTTTAGCATCTTCGACAGCTTTTTTACCTTCTTCTGAAAGGTTTGTTACTGCCAAGTCAACCCCTTTATCTTTCAATGAGTAAACGATTACTTGACCGCCAGGGAATTCACCTTTTTCTGCCTTGTTAGAAATATCTTTTACAGTTGTACCAACTTGTTTCAAAGTAGATACAAGAACAAAGTTTGATTCTTTACCATCTTTAGAAGTGTATTTACCTTCTGCTTCTTGGTCACGGTCAACACCGATAACCCAAACTTTTTCATTTTCAGGACGGCTTTCGTTAAGTGATTTTGCTTCTGCAAAGACACCTGCACCTGTACCACCAGCTACTTGGTAAACAATATCTGCACCAGCTGCGTATTGTGCGGCTGCAATTGTTTTACCTTTAGCAGCATCACCAAATGAACCAGCGTAGTCAACTTGTACTTTGATAGATGGGTCTACTGAGGCAACACCAGCCTTGAAACCAGCTTCAAAACGAGAGATAACTTCTGATTCCTGCCCACCTACAAAACCAACTTGTTTTGTCTTAGTTGTTTTAGCTGCTGCAACACCTGCGAGGTAACCTGACTCATTATCAGCGAAAGTTACACTAGCAACATTCTTTTTATCTTTAATCACATCATCAATCAAGACATAGTTCAAGTCAGAATGTTCTTTAGCTGCTTCTTCAACCGCATTGTGAAGGGCAAAACCAACACCGAAGATTAGGTTGTAACTTCCAGCCGCTTGTTGCAAGTTGTTAGCGTAGTCAGCTTCACTTGTTGATTGGAAGTAAGTGAAACCGTTATCTTTTGAAAGATTGTGTTCTTTACCCCAAGCCTGCAAACCTTCCCAAGCTGATTGGTTGAATGATTTGTCATCAACACCACCAGTATCAGTGACGATTGCTGCTTTTGTCTTCACATCAGAAGATGAAGCTGCCTTACGAGAAGAGCGGTTACCACATGCAGCAAGTCCAACTGCTGCCACTGCAACTAGACCAAGGCCTAGCCATTGTTTCTTGTTCATTACTGAACCTCCTAAATAAGATGTGCAACGATGTTGCAAATATGGATTGGTTGGCCACAAGGACCGTGCCACTCAGAGAGCGACTCAGACTAGTTTAAGTCTGTAAAAGAATATGGAAGTAACTCCCCGACCGTCATCTCGACCGTCGATTTATCTTTTGCGACTAAGGTCACTTTTAGATCTTGTTCAAAAAATTCGACCATTACTTGGCGACAAGCACCACATGGTGAAATCGGTTTTTCAGTCTGTCCATAGACAATCAATTCTGAAAACTCTCTTTGTCCTTCAGATATAGCCTTAAAAATGGCTGTTCTCTCACCGCAATTGGTCAAAGGATAGCTAGCATTTTCGATATTCACTCCTGTGTAAACACTTCCGTCTTTTGCCACTAAAACTGCTCCGATAGGAAAGTGAGAATAGGGGACATAGGCATGTTTGCTGGTTTCAATTGCCAGTTCAATCAACTCAGTAGTCGCCATCTGCCAATTCTCCTTTTAAAATGGCTACCCCAGCTGAAGTTCCGATACGGGTCGCCCCTGCTTCCACAAATGCAAGAGCATCTGCATAAGAACGAGCTCCACCAGCAGCCTTGACACCCATATCAGGACCAACTGTTTCACGCATTAATGTAACATCTGCTACCGTAGCACCACCAGTTGAAAAGCCAGTAGATGTTTTGACAAAGTCAGCTCCTGCTTTTTGAGCTAATTGGCAAGCCACAACTTTTTCTTGGTCGGTCAGAAGGCAAGCTTCAATAATGACTTTCACTAACTTGTCACCACTTGCTTCCGCGACTGCGCGAATATCTGACTCAACCAAATCAAGATTACCTGTTTTGAGAGCTCCAACATTGATCACCATATCAATCTCGTCTGCACCATTTTGAATAGCTTCTTTGGTTTCAAAAGCTTTCACAGCTGAAGTTGTTGCTCCCAAAGGGAAACCTACTACTGTGCAGACCTTGACATCGGTGCCTTCAAGCCCTTTTTTAGCATGTTCGACCCAGGTCGGATTAACGCAAACACTGGCAAAATCATACTCTCTAGCTTCAGACAACAAACAATTAATTTGATTTTCTGTTGCATCTTGTTTTAAAAGCGTATGATCGATATATTTATTTAATTTCATATTCGGATTCTCCTGAGGTTTATGAGATAATTTCTATAATTTCTCGTAAACTTTGCACCCTATCATTTATTTTAACATATTTTTGAAAATCTGTAACTAGCTGAGGAGAAATTTTTCCATTTGTGTATACTTTTGCAACAATTTCCCCCTTTTGAACGGAGTCTCCAACTTTCTTTTCAAAAACAATTCCTGTTTCATAGTCCAAGGCATCAGACTTGACTGCACGGCCTGCCCCCAGTCTCATGGCATAAAGCCCAAATTCCATTGCTGGGAGAGCTGAAATGACACCCGTTTCCTGAGCAGGGATTTCCACCACATAGGCCACATTGACAGGACGATAGAGGTCTTCCAAGTCTCCACCTTGGGCTTGGATCATCTCCTCAAACTTAGCCAGTGCTTGACCATTTTCAAGATGTTGGCGAACTTCTTCAACTGTTTTATTTACATTTGCCAAACCAAGCATAATTTGAGCCAATTCACAGATGAAGTGGGTAATATCCTGACGACCTTGCCCTTGTAAAATCTCCAGTGCTTCAAGGATTTCAAGGCGATTTCCAATAGCACGTCCCAAGGGCTGACTCATATCCGTAATGACTGCTACCGTCTTTCGACCAACTGCCTTACCAAGTTCCACCATAGTTTGAGCCAGTTCACGCGCCTCATCAACCGTCTTCATGAAGGCCCCCTCACCGACAGTCACGTCTAGCAAAATAGCATCCGCCCCTGCCGCAATTTTCTTGCTCATCACCGAACTCGCAATCAAAGGAATCGTGTCGACAGTTGCGGTTACATCACGGAGGGCGTAGAGAAGCTTATCTGCTTTGACCAGCTGGTCTGATTGCCCAATGACAGATACACCAATGTCCTGTACCTGACGAATAAAATCCTCTTGACTACGTTCTACTTGATAACCCTTAATGGACTCCAACTTATCAATTGTTCCGCCAGTATGGCCGAGACCACGACCACTCATTTTTGCCACAGGTACACCGAAGCTAGCAACAAGAGGAGCTAAAATCAAAGTCACCTTGTCACCAACACCCCCAGTAGAATGCTTGTCAACCTTAACCCCATCAATAGCGGATAAATCAAACTCTTGGCCTGTCTGAACCATTCTCATGGTCAAATCAGATATTTCTCGAGTCGTCATTCCTTTGAAATAGACAGCCATAGCAAAGGCAGACATCTGATAATCAGGAACAGTTCCTGACACATAGCCTTCTACCAGCCATTCAATTTCACTCGAAGTCAGCTCTTGACCATCTCGTTTCTTTTGGATTAAATCAACTGCTCTCATTCTTTCACACTTCTAAGGATATAGTATCCCTTATCTTTTTTGACGATTTCACAATTGCCAAACACTTCCTCCATCTTTGACTTGGCGCTTGGGGCCCCTTGTTTCTTCTGGATAACGATTGTTAAATCTCCACCAGTTTCCAAGAAATCTTTACTTTTCTCAATGATTTCATGAACCACTTGCTTGCCCGCACGGATAGGAGGATTGGAAATGACATGGTCAAATTCCCCTTCAACTTGTTCATAGATGTTGGACTGGAAAATCGTCGCTTCTACTTTATTTCGTTCAGCATTTTGTCGCGCCAAATCCAAGGCACGATTATTGATATCAACCATGGTCGCCTGAACCCCATAAGCCTTAGCCAAGGATAAGCCCAAAGGCCCATAACCACAGCCTACATCAAGGACAGTTTCTCCTTGGTTGACCTCTAGACACTTGAGCAAGAGTTGACTGCCAAAGTCAACCATTTTCTTGCTAAAAACACCCGCATCCGTCAAAAAGGTCATTTTTTCTCCCAATAAGTCCACTCTCAACTCATGAATGTCGTGAGCAGCGTCAGGATTTTCTGCATAATACATTTTACTCATGAAACTATTTTACCATAATTTGACTTAAATTGTAAATCGTTTACAAATTGATAATAAAACGAAAAAGACTGAAGAAAGCTAGTAAGTAAAACATTTTCTTCAATCTCTTTAAACACTTATAAATAATAAGCCATTTAGAACTAGAAATATCATAATTAGGATATAACAAAATGTTTATCATCTATAATTAGGCGCATTCTTATTACTATTGCTTAACCTTCAGATACTTAATTATCAACAAAATTCCCAACAGGATGTTTAGATAAAAGCCCAACTGATACGTTTTTGTCAGGATTTCCCAACTTGTCCAAAGTCGTACCAAATCTTCTAGCGACATGCGGAAGAAATAACCCTCTGTAGCAATCCATAGAACTAAAAAGAAATAACTACCAGCAGCAAGCCATTTCGTCCACCGTTTTTTTAGTAGGCAAGCAATCAAGAGCGAACAGATAAAGATAGCTGTTACAATAGCATGTTCCATCAAAAAAGTAAAACCGTAATAGATTTCCACAAAGCGTCTACCATTATCCGCATTCGCCCCTTTTATAAAAGGTAGTGCAAAACTTAAAATAAAACAGAGTTCCAGTATATAACTTTTTAAGATTTTCATAGTACACCTCCTATAAATTGTGAATCCCAAAGCCCCCTTTATTGGCTTATAAGTCAGGAGAAAGTAGCTCCTACCTCATCAATAAATTGGTCAACCCTATCTACTTCTATTATACGATATTGGTTTACTATCATCAAGAAACCACTTTATTTTTTTAGCTTTTTATGGTATGATAAACAAAATATCTAGGGGAAAACAAATGACCAACGAATTTTTACATTTTGAAAAAATCAGCCGCCAGACTTGGCAATCGTTACATAGAAAAACCACACCTCCTTTGACAGAAGAGGAATTAGAATCCATCAAGAGTTTTAATGACCAGATTAGCTTGCAGGATGTTACCGATGTCTATCTCCCCCTAGCCCATCTCATCCAGATTTACAAGCGTACCAAGGATGATTTGGCCTTTTCAAAAGGGATTTTCCTTCAACGTGAAAGCAAATCCCAGCCTTTTATCATTGGGGTTTCTGGGAGTGTTGCCGTTGGAAAATCCACAACCAGTCGCCTACTTCAAATCCTACTGTCCCGTACCCTTACAGATGCTACGGTTGAGTTGGTAACAACTGACGGCTTTCTCTATCCCAACCAGACCTTGATTGAACAAGGGATTTTAAATCGCAAGGGATTTCCTGAAAGCTATGATATGGAAGCTCTTCTCAACTTCCTGGATCACATCAAAAATGGACAAGATGTAGATATTCCTGTCTATTCTCATGAAGTCTACGACATCGTACCCGAGGAAAAGCAAAGCGTCAAAGCTGCTGATTTTGTCATTGTTGAAGGAATAAATGTCTTTCAAAATCCACAAAACGAGCGTCTCTACATTACTGACTTCTTTGACTTTTCCATCTATGTCGATGCTGCAGTCGATGACATCGAGAGTTGGTATCTGGACCGTTTCTTGAAAATGCTGAGCCTAGCCCAAAACGATCCTGATAGCTACTATTATCGTTTTACACAAATGCCGATTGGGGAAGTGGAATCCTTTGCCCATCAGGTCTGGACCAGTATCAATCTCACAAATCTACAAAATTATATTGAACCAACTAGAAATCGTGCAGAAGTGATTCTTCATAAAACAAAGAACCATGAAATCGATGAAATTTACTTAAAAAAATAATTTTCCCTTGTCAAAACGTAAGTTTTCAGATATAATGGTATAGTTAGTAAATATGGAGGTAAGAACATTGGCAAACATTAAATCAGCTATCAAACGCGCTGAATTGAACGTTAAACAAAACGAAAAGAACTCAGCTCAAAAATCAGCTATGCGTACTGCTATCAAAGCTTTCGAAGCAAACCCATCTGAAGAACTTTTCCGTGCTGCTAGCTCAGCTATCGATAAAGCAGAAACTAAAGGTTTGATTCACAAAAACAAAGCAAGTCGCGACAAAGCTCGTCTTTCAGCTAAACTTGCTAAATAAGAAACAGTCCATAGAGGCTGTTTTTTTGTCTCCAAATAGGAAAAAGGTAGGAAATGAAAATCGCAATTATCGGATATTCTGGTGCTGGTAAGTCAACTCTAGCTAAAAAGTTGTCTCACTGCTACTCCATCCCCAAACTTCACATGGACACGCTCCAATTTCAACCTGGTTGGCAAGACAGTGACCGCGAATGGATGTTGACAGAGATGAAAAACTTTCTCACCAAGCATGAAGCTTGGGTTATTGATGGAAATTATTCTTGGTGTTTCTATGAGGAAAGAATGCAGGATGCTGACCAAATCATCTTTCTTAATTTTTCGCCATTGACCTGTCTCTTTCGAGCCTTTAAACGATACCTCAAATACCGAGGCAAGGTCAGAGAAAGTATGGCAGTTGGTTGTCAAGAACAATTTAATTGGGAATTTATCAGATGGATTCTCTGGGATGGACGGACTAAAGCTCAAAAAGAGAATTACCAAAAACTTTGCCAAGAATACTCACATAAAGTCACTATTCTTCGAAACCAAAGAGAGCTAGATCAATTTCTAGATAAGAAAAGGAAGTCCTCCAATTCATAAAGAAGGGCTTCCTTTTTTGGCTATAATTATTCTGCAATCAAGGTTTCCAAACCAACCTTCATCATATCAGTGAAGGTATTTTGACGTTCTTCTGCAGTCGTGTCTTCATCTGGATTGACCAAACTATCAGAAATAGTCATGATAGCAAGCGCGTCAACATGGTGTTGGGCTGCCAGATAGTAAAGGGCTGCTGCTTCCATTTCCACAGCCTTGACCCCCCATTTACCAAGCTCGATATTCTTTTCAAAGTAGTTTGAGTAAAAGACATCAGATGACAAAACGTTCCCAACGTGGGTTGTCATACCAAGTTCTTTAGCGATATGGTAGGCCTTGTCCAGCAAATCAAAGCTAGCAATTTGTGGGAAATCGTACTGTGGCCAGTCATTGCGGATGATGTTAGAGTTGGTTGCAGCTGCTTGCGCCAAAACCAATTCACGAACGTGAACATCTTCATTCAAAGAACCTGCAGTTCCCACACGAATCAATTTCTTCACACCGTAGTCAACAATCAACTCACGCGCATAAATCGAAATAGATGGCATCCCCATCCCAGTTCCCATAACTGATACACGGTGACCACTGTAAGTACCAGTGTAACCAAACATGTTACGCACTTCGTTAAAACAAACAGCATCTTCAAGGAAGTTCTCCGCAATAAACTTAGCACGAAGAGGATCCCCAGGAAGAAGAATTTTATCAGCAATTTCACCCTGCTGAGCAGCAATATGGATAGACATAATATAAGATACCAAACCCGTCAAAAAGCAAAGGGAAAATAGGAGTTGGGTGCAGTGAGCGATGCTCGCTAGACCAACTATCTTTTTCCCACTGCTTTTAGGGTGGGTTCAATTCCTTTCTTTCTTAATTTTGATGATATTGAGAAGATTAGACCGGCTTCAATTCAAAGCAGAACTCCCCTTCTCTTCTGAATTTTTAGAAAAGTTTTCCGTTCGTGTTCAAATTAGAACACGCGCTCTACCTTTCTTTTTTTATTTTTATATTTCATAGCTAGGAAAAATCGGATTCAATCAAGATTCCAATAGGCCTACTACATTTTTATTTAAAACAGTTATAAATAAATTGAGAGTTTTTTTAATCTTTTAAATCAAATCATTGACTAGAAGAAATGGGCATTTCCTACCTAATTACTTTACTCTTTGACTTCTGACACAGTATGCTAGTCCAAGGAAAGCGATCTAACACTTTTGCAAAACCATAAGCTAGGAAAGCAGTTACTAAGAAATACGGAAGAGAATCTAAACCTAGCCCAGTGAAGCCTATTACTAATCCAGTTGCAGAAATGGGCGCCCTCAAGGTCACAGACAAAAAGCAAACAGATCCCAAAAGCAACATGGTTAAATGGCTATCTCCACCTAGAATTATGCCAAGGAGTGCAGCTCCAGCCATCCCCAAAGCAAAAGATGGTGTGAGTGTACCACCATAGGCTCCTGCCCAAAGAGTAATAAGAACGACCACTGCTTTTAGGAAAAACATGAGAAGCACTGTTTGGCCACTGCTACCATTTAAAATCTCCTGAGCCATCATCCGTCCATTTCCAAGTAGGTGTGGAAAATAACTTGCCAATCCACCAAGAAAAAGAAAAGCTGTAGGCAATGTGAGAAGTACTCGTTTATCTTTTATCCTGTTTGAAGACACTTCTTTACTTAAGCGACCAAAAAACCAAGCTAGTGGAGTTAAGAAAAGAAGTAATAAGGGAATAATCCATATTTCCTTTAATGACCATGAGAGGGATGGAATCTGGTAGAGAGCCTGATCTGAAATAACCAAGCCTGCTATATAGGTTGAAACATAGGTAGTCAAACCGATTAAGACAAATCGTTTAATAGATAGAGCAATTCCTAGGGTTTCAAAAACAAAGAAGACACTTGTTAATGGAACCTGATAGACAGCCGCTAAACCAGCACCAGCACCACAAGCAAGGAGAAAGATTTGATCCTTCTTAGAGAGAAAACATATTTTTCCAATTGGCCCTGCAAATAGAGTTCCAATCTCTCGTGGCGCAGCTTCTTTACCAATAGGCGCTCCCCCTCCAACTGCAATAATCTGCCAAATTGAATGAAATAGCTGTTTTAGAAAATGAAGCTTGTATTGTGAAGTCTCATCCTTCATCTGAGCTTTGATGGAATAAATCTTCGACCCTTTTTGCAAGAAATACCAGACCAAGGATGAGCCAAGACCCACAATTATTAAACATAGTCCTATCCTTGAGGAGGAAACTCCATCTGTCAAAAATCCACTATGATGTTCTGACTGACCAAAAGCTAGACTCTCTACTATCTCTAAAAGATAATGGAGAAAAATACCAGATAAACCCGAAACTATTCCTTGTAGAATTACTGCTATGAATAATCTAAAATTATAAGGGATTTTTCGAAAAATACTCCTCAATTCTATTAACATGATTACAATTCAGCAAGAATCGCTTTAAGCAAGCCTTTGAAATCACCTTTAACACGTTCAGTCACTTCTACAACTTCTTCGTGGTTGAGTTCTTCTTGGAAGCCTGCAGCATGGTTAGTAATACATGAAATACCGAGAACTTTCAAGCCTGAGTGAGCTGCCACAATAACTTCAGGAACAGTCGACATACCAACTGCATCTGCTCCCAGTGTCTTATAGGCGCGAATTTCTGCTGGTGTTTCATAAGTCGGACCAGTTACACCGATATAGACACCTTCATCAAGCTTGATACCAAGTTTCTTAGCCACTTCATGGGCAGTAGCACGGTATTCTGGTGTATAGGCTTTAGACATATCTGGGAAACGAGGACCAAATTCATCCAAGTTTTCACCCATCAATGGGTTTTGACCTGTCATGTTGATATGGTCTGAGATAGCCATCAAAGTACCAGGCCCATATCCAATACCGCCAGCTGCATTGGTTACAATGACACCTTCACATCCGAGTACTTTCATCACACGAACTGGGAAAGTCACGACCTCAAGAGGATTGCCTTCGTAGAAATGGAAACGACCTTGAAGAGCCAAGACCTTACGACCTGCAAGTTCTCCATATACCAATTTCCCAGCGTGTCCGACTACTGTAGAACGGCCCCAGTTTGGGATATCTGCATAATCTACTACAACTGGATTTTCGATTTCTTCTGCCAATTCTCCAAGTCCTGATCCAAGGATTAGACCGAACTCAGGCGCTAGGATACCCTTTTCTTTCAGGAAGGCAGCAGTTTCATTGATTTTATCTAAAAATGTCATTGTATGTCTCCTTTATTATTTTTTAGCATTTGACCGATTTTGTCGAAAGTTTTAGCATTACGAATGGTGATGTTGCGATAAAAAGGCATCTTGAGTAAGTATTTGTGATAGGCAGTTGCATAGTAGGATTCCTCAGAGAATTTCCCCCAGAAAATCCCAAGTCTTCCAAAATGAACGATTTCATCTTTCAATTCCAAACTTTCAACTGTCTCAATGACTTGAACAACATCCAATCCCTCAGTGTAAAAGAGGAAATCCTTTCGTGCCAAATCTTTGATCCACCAAGCTGGCAGATTATTCAGCTCTTCTTCATAATCTTCCTGACTCAGCAAAGAAAAGCTCTGAATAAATGGATAATGGACTTCAAAGAAAGCCTCTAACTTTTCAACCAATCGGACTTTGGGGTCTGTCGAAGTAAAGAAAATATTGCCACTGTTGATGTAGGTTTCAACATTTCCCAGTCCCAACTCTGTTAATTCTTGACGAAGCTCCGCCATGACAACCTTATTTTTCCCACCGACATTAATTCCCCGAACAAGTAAAGCATATCGTGTCATCTTATACCAATTTATCTAAGAAACTTTCCCCAATCATGGCTGTTTCAACACCAAAGTTATCCGCAACTGTTGCTGAGATATCTGCAAAATGTCCGACAGGAATGAGACCATTTCCTTTAAAGGCAGGGCTGTAAGCCAACAATGGAATATATTCACGAGTGTGGTCTGTTCCTGCATAGGTTGGGTCATTTCCATGGTCCGCAGTAATCAAGAGAAGGTCATTCTCTCTCATGGCTGCGATAATTTCAGGCAAGCGTTCATCAAACTCATGCAAACAATCACGGTAACCATGAGCATTGCGACGGTGGCCGTAAAGGGCATCAAAGTCAACTAAGTTTGTGAAGGAGAATCCTTTTTCAAATTCAACAAGTCCCATGGTCTTCAATAATGTATCAATTCCGTGGCTGTTTGACTTGTTGTGGCCCATGTCATGGTTGATACCCGCACCGTTAAAGATATCATTGATTTTACCAACAGCGTAAGTATCGATACCAGCTTCATTGAGTTTATCCAAAACAGTTGGTGCAAATGGAGATACGGCCAAGTCACGACGGTTTGCTGTACGAGTAAAGTTACCTGGTTCACCAACATATGGACGGGCAATGATGCGGCCTAGAAGGGCAGGGCGCTCAAGGGTAATCGAACGAGCGTATTCACAGATACGGTACAATTCATCCAAAGGAATAATGTCTTCGTGGGCAGCAATTTGCAAAACAGGGTCAGCTGAAGTATAGATAATCAACTCCCCAGTTTCCATCTGACGTGGTCCAAAGTCATCGATAACGGCTGTTCCTGAGTAAGGTTTGTTAGCTTCACGAATAACCTTGCGTCCTGAGAATTCTTCGATTTTTGTCAAGATTTCTTCTGGGAATCCGTTCCAGAAAGTATCGAAAGGCTCAGTAATGTTGAGTCCCATGATTTCCCAGTGTCCAGTCATAGTATCCTTACCAAGAGATACTTCCTCTAATTTTGTTGCATATCCTGTTGGGTTGCTTTCAGCCGGTACAGTCTTCAAAGGCGTTTCGCGAGGAATATTTCCAAGACCGATTTTAGCCATGTTTGGCACATTCAAACCAACTGTTTTGGAAATGTGTCCCAGTGTGTCAGAGGCTCCATCTGGAACCCCTGCATTGACAAAGTTATTGGCATCTGGTGCAGCACCGATTCCTACAGAATCCAATACCACCAAGTGAATACGATTAAATTTTGACATAGTGTATCTCCTTATTATTTTAGTTATCTTGCTTTTGTTGAAGTTAAAATCTGAACCCCGTCTCGTCCAGCAACGATGACCTTATCCACCATTTGGTTGAATAAGCCGTGCTCTACAACACCAACGACATGGTCCAATTCTTGTCCGAAAGCAATTGGATCTTCAATGACATCCAAGGCAAGGTCAATGATAAAATTCTGCATATCGGTCACAAAACGTTGGCCGTCTTTTTCACGGAAACTTGGTTTGTAGCCAGCTCGTTCAAAACGACGAAAGACCTGTTCCGCGCCATACTGAACCACTTCTACAGGCAATTTAAAAGCACCTAGTTTCTCGACCAGCTTGCTTTCATCCACTACCCAAATATATTCTTTTGAGGGCGTTGCAACAACCTTCTCCATCAGGAGGGCACCACCACCACCTTTGATTCCATTAAACCGACTATCCACTTCATCCGCCCCGTCGACTGTCACATCGACAAAGTCTACTTGGTCAATAGACTTGAGTGGGATATTAAGCCCTTCAGCCTGTTTACTAGTCACACTAGAAGTCGTTACAGCTGTAATCTGTAACCCTTCTTCCTTGATCCGACGACCGATTTCTTCTACGAAATAATAGGCAGTAGACCCCGTTCCAAGTCCGACTACCATGCCATCCTTGACAAACTCAGCAGCCTTGATACCTGCCATTTTCTTCAGATTTTCCACTCAAACACCTCCATTAAAGAGCTATTTCTATTATAACATGTATCCGTTTTTATTTCATGGATACACTAGAAAAACCCGAACATTTTTATTTTTATGTCCACCTTGTTTTGGTAGTTAGAATCTTAGTTATGAGAACTTGTAGATAAAAACAGGTCCTATCCAAAAGCAGCAACAGTTGATTTTTTATCATAAAGATGATTAAATAGTTAAGTACAGAAAAGGAGAAATAAGATGAACCCATTAGATTTGTTTAATCAAGTAAAAGAGTTAATCGAAACAAAAGATTTCGAAGCTGCAAAAACATTTGTTGCAGAAAATCAAGAACAGCTTGGAGAATACTTCTCTCAAGCTCAGCAGTTGATTTCTGGTTCTGAAGGTCTAGATGGCCTCGTTGGAAAGATTAAAGGATTTTTCTAAAAATATAAAGGCGCCTGAAACTATCAGGTGCCTTTTTGAGATATTTTTTTCATTATTTCGGGCAGATAAGAGCTGATTTCCGTCGGCAAGACCACATAATGTTCTTGAGATAGTTCTTGGGCTATGGCTGAATGAAGATGAGTCGCTACTGCCACACGTTCGTAGAGACTGGCTTGTCGAAATTGGCCTGCAAATCCTGCAATCATTCCAGCTAGTGTATCTCCCATACCACCAGTCGCCTGATAGGGACCGCCAACCTGTAACTGGTAACAATCAGACTGGCCAGCTTGCCAAATACGAGTAGTTGGACCTTTCTCCACCAAAATTATGCCTTGAGGGAAAGAAGTCAGGGCACTAGATGTTGTATCTTCGTTTTGCTTTTCAATAGCAATACCAGACAGCTTTTCCCATTCTTTTTGGTGGGGAGTTAGGATAAGCTGGTTAGATGGAAACGACAAACTTGTCCTAGCAAGAATGGTTAAGGCCCCTCCGTCTACAATCAAAATCTGATTCTTTTTTAAGCTAGCAAAGACCTGTTTTACAAGATTTTCTCCAAAAGTATCGTCTCGTAAACCAGGCCCCAGCAAGACAACTTCTGCCTTCTCCAATTGCTCTTTTAATAATTGCTGGTCTTGAAGAGAAAAGGCCATAGCCTCAGGTAAATGACTGTGCAAAGCTGGGATATTTCCCCTATCTGTTCCAACAGTCACCAAACCAGCTCCACTTTTAACAGCTGCCAAAGCAGCCATGATAATAGCACCACCATAAGGATAGGTCCCACCCAGCAACAGCAGACGACCGTAATTTCCTTTATGACTTGTACGAGAACGTTCAATAATGACTTTTTCTAGTAAGGTTTGATCAATCACTTTCATCGTTTTTTCCTCTCGCATTTATTATACAACAAAAAGGAAGCGCATACCTCCTTTTATAAACTTACTTTTAAAATTTTCTCTCCAATGTCCGGAGTGCTGCTTGATAAGTTTGCTCCATCAGCATAGTAATGGTCATAGGACCTACACCTCCAGGAACTGGCGTAATATGGCTAGCAAGTGGGGCAACTGCCTCATAATCAACATCACCACAGAGCTTACCATTTTCATCGCGGTTCATCCCAACGTCAATAACTACCGCACCTGGTTTCACAAAATCAGGAGTCACAAATTTAGCACGACCAATTGCTACCACAAGAATATCAGCTTTTGCAGCCACCTTGGCAAGATTATGGGTGCGTGAGTGGGTCAAGGTCACTGTTGCATTTTTGGCTAAAAGAAGCTGGGCCATGGGTTTTCCAACAATGTTTGAACGACCGATGACGACCGCATTTTTACCTTCCAAGTCAATCCCATATTCATGAAACATTTCCATAATTCCTGCAGGTGTAGAGGGAATCATGACTGGATGACCAGACCAAAGACGCCCCATGTTTAGAGGATGGAAACCATCCACATCCTTTTCGGGGTCAATAGCCAACAAAACTGCCTCTTCATCAATATGTTTTGGTAATGGTAACTGGACCAATATCCCATGCCAAGCTAGATCTTGATTGTATTTAGCAATTAAGTCTAACAATTCCTCTTGAGTAATGGTCTCTGGAACTCGCACTACTTCACTACGGAAACCAGCCGCAAGGGCGGACCTCTCCTTGTTACGAACGTAGACTTGGCTGGCAGGGTTGTCCCCAACCAAAATCACTACTAAACCAGGTACTAGCCCCGTTTCTTCCTTTAATCTTTCAGTCTTTTCAGCCAGCTGTCCTTGTAACTTAGCTGCTAGAGCCTTCCCATCAATAATCTGTGTCATATCACTTCTCTTTTCTTTCAAATATCTTCCATTATACCAAAAACTGCTAATCCCCTCTAACACTTCTTTCCTAGGCTATCCTATAGTTTCAAACTATAAGAAAAAGCTCTAGTCGAGCTTTTCATTAATCTATACTTTATATGTAAAGTTAGCTACAAATAGCTCCACAAAACTAACTTATAAAACCTTACTCAAGAAGTCTTTAGTCCGTTGTTCTTGGGTTTGTTCAAAAATCTGTTCAGGTGTTCCATCTTCAACAACCACACCATCTGCCATAAAGATGACACGGTCTGCCACCTCACGAGCAAATCCCATTTCATGTGTTACGATAACCATGGTCATTCCTGACTTGGCTAAGTCTTGCATAACAGCCAACACCTCACCTACCATTTCAGGGTCCAGGGCTGAAGTTGGCTCGTCAAAGAGCAAAACATCAGGTTCCATAGCTAAACCACGCGCAATAGCAATCCGCTGTTGCTGGCCACCTGACAAACTCTGTGGATAAGCAGTTGCCTTATCTGGTAAACCAACTTTTTCCAAAAGTTCTTGGGCTCTCTTCTCAGCCACTGCCTTGCTCTCACCTTTGGTCTTGATAGGTGACAAGGTGATATTTTCCATCACAGTCATATTAGGAAAGAGGTTAAATTGTTGGAAAACCATGCCCATCTTCTCACGCATAGCAAACAGGTCATTCTTCTTGTCCGTAATATCAACTCCCTCAAAGATAACCTTCCCTTTTGTTGCTTCTTCCAACAAATTCATAGAGCGAAGCAAGGTAGATTTCCCGCTCCCCGAAGGACCGATGATAACGACAACTTCTCCTCTTTTAATCTCGAGGTTGATGCCCTTCAATACTTCATTCTTTCCAAATGATTTATGTAAATTTTCGATTTTTATCAAGGTTTCTGTCATTATTTCTTATCTCCTTGTCCCATACGTTTTTCAAAAGCTTTCAAGGCTACTGTCAAAATAGAGGTCATAATCAAGTAGTAAAAGGCTGCAAATAAAAGTGGTGTTAAAGGTAAATAGGTTGTTGTAGAAACTGTTGTAGCACCGTTCCACAACTCCATGACACCGATAGCTGATAAGAGGGAGCTGTCCTTGATAATAGTGATAAATTCGTTCCCCAAAGCTGGCAAGATATTTTTGATAGCTTGTGGCAAAATCACATAACGCATGGCATTTTTAGGACGAATCCCTAGCGAATAAGCCGCTTCTAGCTGACCTTTTGGAACCGCATTAATCCCAGCACGAACAGTCTCAGAAACATAAGCACCACTGTTCATAGAGATAATCAAAATCCCTGGAATCAAGCGAGAAAGATCAACACCCAAAATCCCAACCTGAATAGTCGGAGCATTGATATGCATAAGAGCAAAGGCAATCATAATCTGAACCATCATCGGTGTCCCACGGAAAATCCAAACGTACAAGTTGGCGAGCCAAACAAGCGGTTTAAACTTTGAACGTTGCCCAAAAGCCAAGACAACACCCAAAATAGTTCCCAAAAAGACAACACAGATAGAAATGAGAACCGTCACGACAGCCCCATAGTTAAAATAAGGTAAATACTTAGGTAAAAAAGAAAAATTCATAGTCATACTGCTTTCTAAAATAGAATACTGTATGATTATAACATGCACTGAATTAAAATTCAAACTTTTTATCCAATTTATTCAAAAAAACTTTAAGCTAGTAGAATTAGCGAGAAATCTTAGTTTTTTCTAGGCAAGTTGACCTCCTTTATGGTAAAATAGTAACGATAAGAAATGAAGGAGAATCAAAATGGAATCACATTTGGTTAGAATCATCAACCGCCTTGAAGCAATGGCAAAAGACGGCGGAAATTTAAAACGTAATTTTGAACGCGAAGGAGTTGTTGTTGCAGAAGTTGCATACAGCCATGATGAAGAAAACGGTTCAATCTTTACCCTTCGTGATGTAGAAGCTCGCGAAACGTATACTTTTGACAGCATTGACTTAATCGCAATGGAGATTTACGAACTCCTCTACTAATCTAAAACAAGCTGGGATTGTCCCTGCATGTCTAACCAAAATCCTTTTTGTCTCACAAATAGGATTTTTTTATAGTTCAAATTCCCAAAGATTTTCATTGTAACAACTTCTCAAAGCTGCAATCTTTTTACTTGCTTTACACTCCAATCCTGTTATAATGAGAGTATAGAAATTTGACTATTATTGACCTTTGGACGGGCCAAGCTAAAGAAAGAAATGAGGTAGATGTATGCTTTGTCAAAACTGTAAAATCAACGACTCAACAATTCATCTTTACACCAATCTCAATGGAAAACAAAAACAAATTGACCTCTGTCAAAACTGCTATAAGATTATCAAGACTGATCCTAACAATAGCCTCTTTAAAGGTATGACGGATCTGAACAATCGTGACTTTGATCCCTTTGGTGATTTCTTCAATGACCTAAACAATTTCAGGCCTTCTAACAATACTCCTCCGACTCCCCCAACCCAATCAGGTGGAGGTTACGGTGGAAATGGCGGTTATGGTTCCCAAAATCGTGGACCTGCTCAAACTCCTCCACCAAGCCAAGAAAAAGGCCTACTGGAAGAATTTGGTATCAACGTAACTGAAATTGCCCGTCGTGGAGATATTGACCCCGTTATTGGGCGCGACGATGAGATTATCCGTGTCATAGAAATTCTCAATCGCAGAACCAAGAATAATCCTGTTCTTATCGGTGAACCAGGTGTCGGAAAAACTGCCGTTGTCGAAGGTCTAGCTCAGAAAATAGTTGATGGAGATGTTCCCCATAAACTACAAGGAAAACAAGTCATCCGTCTGGATGTGGTTAGCTTAGTTCAAGGAACGGGTATCCGTGGACAATTTGAAGAACGCATGCAAAAACTCATGGAAGAAATTCGCAAACGTGAGGACATCATCCTCTTTATCGATGAAATCCATGAAATTGTCGGTGCTGGTTCTGCGGGCGATGGCAATATGGATGCAGGAAATATCCTCAAGCCCGCCCTTGCTCGTGGAGAGCTGCAATTGGTCGGTGCTACTACCCTCAATGAATACCGTATCATTGAAAAAGATGCAGCCCTAGAGCGTCGTATGCAACCTGTTAAAGTGGATGAACCAACAGTGGAGGAAACAATTACTATCCTCAAAGGCATTCAAAAGAAATACGAAGACTACCACCACGTTCAGTATACCGATGCTGCAATTGAAGCAGCTGCAACTCTGTCCAATCGCTACATCCAAGATCGCTTCTTGCCTGACAAGGCCATTGACCTCCTAGATGAAGCTGGTTCTAAGATGAACTTGACCTTGAATTTTGTGGATCCTAAAGTAATCGATCAGCGCTTGATTGAGGCTGAAAATCTTAAATCTCAAGCTACACGAGAAGAAGATTTTGAGAAGGCCGCCTACTTCCGTGACCAGATTGCCAAGTATAAGGAAATGCAAAAGAAAAAGGTCACAGACCAAGATACTCCTATCATTAGTGAGAAAACCATTGAGCACATTATCGAGCAGAAAACCAATATTCCTGTTGGTGATTTAAAAGAGAAAGAACAATCTCAACTCATCCATCTAGCCGAAGACCTCAAGTCTCATGTTATTGGACAAGATGATGCTGTCGATAAGATTGCCAAGGCTATTCGCCGTAATCGTGTCGGTCTCGGTACCCCTAACCGCCCAATCGGAAGTTTCCTTTTCGTTGGGCCAACTGGAGTCGGTAAGACAGAACTTTCCAAACAATTAGCTATCGAACTCTTTGGTTCTGCTGACAGCATGATTCGCTTTGATATGAGTGAATATATGGAAAAACACAGTGTGGCGAAATTAGTCGGTGCCCCTCCAGGTTATGTCGGCTATGACGAGGCTGGGCAATTAACTGAAAAAGTCCGCCGCAATCCCTACTCTCTTATTCTCTTGGATGAAGTAGAGAAAGCCCATCCAGATGTCATGCATATGTTCCTCCAGGTCTTGGACGATGGTCGTTTAACAGATGGACAAGGACGTACCGTTAGCTTCAAGGACGCCATCATCATCATGACTTCAAATGCAGGTACAGGTAAGGCAGAAGCTAGCGTTGGATTTGGTGCTGCTAGAGAAGGACGTACCAACTCTGTTCTTGGTGAACTCGGTAACTTCTTTAGCCCAGAGTTTATGAACCGTTTTGATGGTATTATCGAATTTAAGGCTCTCAGCAAAGATAACCTCCTTCAGATTGTCGAGCTTATGCTTGCAGATGTTAACAAACGTCTTTCTAGCAACAACATTCATTTGGATGTAACCGACAAGGTCAAGGAAAAATTGGTTGACCTTGGTTATGATCCAAAAATGGGAGCACGCCCACTTCGTCGTACTATTCAAGACTATATTGAGGACGCAATCACTGACTACTACCTTGAAAATCCAAGCGAAAAAGACCTCAAGGCAGTTATGACCAGCAAGGGCAAGATTCAAATTAAGTCTGCCAAAAAAGCTGAAGTGAAAACTTCTGAAAAAGAAGTATAAATCCTATAGAAAAGGAGTAGAAAATGAAAATTTTCTGCTTCTTTTTACTAAAATAACTGTAATTTCTTGACAGCTTGCCCTTTGTCCATTAAGATAATAATAACAATACTAGATAATGAGGAAAATGCAATGGCAAACCCAACTTTTGGAGAAAAAAAAGCAAATACAGACTATGTTGCACGCTATGGAGTGTATGCAGTTATCCCTGACGCTGAACAAAAACAAATTGTTCTTGTTCAAGCGCCTAATGGCGCTTGGTTCTTACCAGGTGGCGAAATTGAAGCAGGTGAAAATCATCAAGAAGCCCTAAAACGTGAATTGATTGAAGAGCTTGGCTTCACAGCTGAAATTGGTAGCTATTACGGACAAGCTGACGAATATTTCTACTCTCGTCACCGTGATACCTACTACTACAATCCTGCCTACCTCTATGAAGCAACTTCCTTCAAAGAAGTACAACAACCATTAGAAGACTTTAATCATATTGCCTGGTTCCCTATTGACGAGGCTATTGAAAACCTCAAACGTGGTAGCCATAAATGGGCTATCCAATCTTGGAAAAAACAGCATAAGATTGACTAATACTCTTCGAAAATCAAATTCAAACCACGTCAGCTTCGCCTTGCCGTACTCAAGTACAGCCTGCGGCTAGCTTCCTAGTTTGCTCTTTGATTTTCATTGAGTATAAAGCAAGCTACTTTATTTAAAAAGTGCTATAATAGAATTAGAAAATCGGAGGAAATGTTATGAAGCTAATCAATACGACAAACTCACACTCGCAACTTGTAAAAAGCCAGCTAGAAAGTACAGATGCAACCCTTGTTGAGGTCTATTCTGCAGGGAATACTGATGTTATTTTTACCCAAGCTCCGCTTCACTATGAAATCCTCATTTCAAATAAACACCGTGCTATTCGCGAAACCGAAATCGAAGCCATCCAAGAGTTTTTCTTGAAACGTAAAATTGATAAGGACTCTATTGATGAGGCCAATATCAAAACACTCTATTCAGAAAAATTAATTGGGATTTCGATTCCAACAAAATAACATTTTGGAGAGATTAAAAAGTTTTTTGAACCTTACAGCACAAAACGAGGTTCTCACTTGCTTTTTTAATCATCTCCAATTTTTTATCTTTAAATCCTATCAAACACAGTTTTATAGGTAACTAAGGAGACAAGCATGGGAGACATAATATATAGAGAGGCAAGAATTGAGGAGTACGAAAAAATTGGAAAACTATTAGCCAAGTCCTTTCTTGACTATCCTTTTTTAACGATAATAACTGATGGTTTAAAAAAAGCTGATTCCTATCCTTCTTTCGTAGAAACATTGCAAATTCTGCTTACTAGAGTCTATATTAAAAAAGGAAACTGTTTAATTGCTGAACAAGATGGAGAATTACTAGCAGTTGCCCTTTTGCAACAAAAGGATTTCTGTATACTATCCTATCTACGAAATGGCGGAACAAAAATTTTTCGCTACATTCGACCACTTAATCTTTTTAAATACTTTGACTTTGTAAAACGTTCCAAAAAACACTTAGAACAATCAGGAGAGTTTGATTGGTATTTGATGGCTTTAGCTGTCAATACAGCAAGTAAGGGACAGGGAATAGGCAGTACTTTTCTGACACAAGGAATTGAACCCTATGTCAAATCAAAAGGCTGTGAGCACTTAGGACTCATTACAAGCACAGCAAACAATGCCTCTTTCTATGAAAAAAATGATTATGTATTACTGGACTATATGGACTTAGAATACGGATCAAGATCCATTGGTAACTGGGCATTTTTAAAAACAATTAAGCAATAAAAAAGATTTGGTTCTGCTTCTCACAGAACCAAATCTTTTTTATTATGTTAGAAACGAATTGTCTCACGTGTTTTTTCATATGAAGTAACAAAACGGTTGGTTACACCAGGTTCTGCAACTTCCAAAGCTTGCGAAATCTTATCAAATGAAGCATGGTAATCAAATTCTTTTTCAAAAATTTCTAATGATTCATTAAAGGCTTCCTGAATTCGTTCATCAAATGAGCGGTAGCGGTTCGAATACTGTAGTAATTGTTCTGTCAATGTTGCATATTGAACAATATTATAGGTTTCTTCTTCAAGTGCTTCCATATCATTTGTTGTAATTTCAAGCATACGGTTCACAGCTTCGATATTGACCTGGGCTTCTTCTAGCTCAGCCATCAACTCTTCAGTATGATTACTTGCTGTAAAGAACAACTGTAAGAAATTCTGAGGAATACCTGGAAGATTGCGTTTTTCCATATATCTCTTAATTGTATGAAGACGATTGACATAAACATTTGCCTTCTGGCGAGCATTGATATCATCTTTTTCAATCTGAGCAAGGCGTTGACTAACCGCAACTTGTTCATCTTCAATTTCCTTCAAAGTCGCTTGTAAGTTTTCCAAACGATCTTCAAGGAATGAATAAGGTTCAGAATGTTCCTCTTGTTCAGAAGTTAATTCCAATACAGATTCTTCTAAAGATTCTAACTCAGCTTGTAATCTATGAACATGACTAATATCCGTTTCAGATAGTAGGTAATTGTTACTCAATCGTTGAATATCTTCCACTAAAACAGCATTACTATCTTTCATGTGTTTCAAATATGTAGGAAGGGTTGTAACTAAGCCTTCTACTACTTTTTGAGCAGCGATTTCTCGTGTAAAGATATCATAGAGTGCATTGATTTCTTCTTGAACTTGAGTATTTTCATACTCAGCATTATCCAACTCTAATTGTGCAATATTTTCGTGGTTTTTCTTCAAAGCTTCATAAAGCAATTGGAAGCGAGATTCAATATCCGTTTCAGCAAAATGATAGTTAGCATCTAAAAGCTTACGGTAACCATCCTCCAAATCTTCCAATTGATCAGGTAGCTCTTTAGATAATGTTTTTACAATCGCTGGCAGGCGGTCAACAATGTGACTCAAAGCCAAGATATGATTTTCAGCATTATCCAAAATCACAGCAGCTTCTACTGGGTCACCTGAAGTGTTCAAAGTAACAAACTGAGAAAACTCTGATTGAATATTTTCCAATTGTTTCTCAATTTCAGCTAAACCTTGGCCATATTCTTCAGAATGATCAGCCACTCGGTGTTGCAACTCTTCAAACAAGTCCAAGGTATGAAGAACACGTCCACTATTTTTAGACTCTTGTTTCTCCAAATCTGCCAAAGCATTGCGAATTGCCGCAATATCTTCTTCAATCAAGGTAATTTGACTCTCGATTTGGTCAATTTGATGACTGGCCTTGAAAAAACGGAATGAGTTGTTATAGCCTTCTGCCTCAAAAAGATTATTTTCGATATCAGCAAAAGAGTTAAGAGATAGGTCAACCCATTTTTGGTTCCACTCACGGAAAGTCACTTGACTTTGTCCAATCAAGTGCATATTTTTTACAGCTTCAACTTCATCGTTTACTGGAAGATTGTACAGCTCTTCTTTTTTCTCTTCTAAAATTGCTAATTTACTTTCATTGCGTTTTCGTACGTAGATTGCGATAGCATAGGCAATCACTAAGAAAACTGCAACTGCAATTGCAAGATAAATTACTAGTGTACCAGACATATTAAACTCCTTTTTTACTTGAAACAATCGTAATGATTATATCATATTTTTTAGACCAAGGGAACTACTTCTCCCGATTTTTTAGACATCAAGTGTACTATAGACGGCATTCTCTTCGATAAATTCACGGCGAGGCTCTACTCGATCCCCCATCAACATATCAAAGATTTTATCTGCCTCAGCTGCGTCATCCACAGAAACTCTAGCCATCAAGCGATGCTCGGGATCCATTGTTGTTTCCCATAACTGATGATCGTCCATTTCACCCAGACCTTTATACCTCTGAATAGTTGGTTTGGTACGACCTTCACTGTGGCGGGCTAAGGCTTCTTGGAGTTTAATTTCTTGGTCTGCTCCTGGCTGAATATATTCTTTAATCTCGCTTCCAACCTTGACACCATAGATTGGTGGTTGGGCGATATAAACATAACCAGCTTCTAGAATTGGTTTCATATAACGATAAATCAAGGTTAAAAGAAGGGTACGAATGTGGGCTCCATCGACATCGGCATCGGTCATCAAAACAAGTTTTTGGTAACGAGCTTTTGAAACATCAAATTCTGCACCAAATCCTGTTCCCATCGCTGTAAAAAGACTACGAATTTCTTCGTTAGCTAGAATCTTATCCATACTTGCCTTTTCAACGTTCAAAATCTTACCGCGGATTGGAAGAATTGCCTGAAATTCACGGTTACGACCAGATTTTGCTGATCCACCAGCTGAGTCTCCTTCGACGATGAAGAGTTCTGTTTCCGCAGGATTGTTAGAAGAACAGTCTGCTAGTTTTCCTGGAAGGTTGGAAATTTCCAAACCAGATTTTTTACGAGTGACTTCACGCGCACGCTTAGCAGCCACACGAGCCTTGGCAGCTAAAATCCCTTTTTCCACGATGCGCTTGGCAATCTGTGGATTTTCCATGAGGAAATCAGAGAAGGCATCACTGAAAAGACGATTGGTAATCTTGACTACTTCGCTGTTCCCCAGTTTGGTCTTGGTTTGTCCTTCAAACTGTGGATTTGGGTGTTTAACTGAGATAACAGCAGTTAATCCTTCACGAACATCTTCCCCTGTTAGGTTGTCTTCATTGTCTTTCAGTAACTTATTCTTACGAGCATAATCGTTGATAACACGAGTCAAGGCTGTACGGAAACCTTGTTCATGCGTTCCACCTTCATGGGTATGAATATTATTGGCGAAACTCATGACATTTTCATGGTAACCCGTTGTGTACTGCATGGCTACTTCAACTGTGATATCATCCATTTCACCATCTGTGTAAATTGGTGTATCAAAGATAACATCCTTGTTCTCGTTGATATATTCAACGTAGCTAGCAATCCCACCTTCATAGTGGTAATGCTTAGTTTGTTCTAGCCCCTCACGCTTATCTGTGATGGAGATTTGAAGACCGCGATTTAGAAAGGCCAACTCTTGAATCCGTTTATTTAATTTATCGAAATCAAAGGTTGTTGTTTCAGTGAAGATTTCTGGGTCCGGTGTGAAGTGAACTGTTGTTCCCGTTTTATCCGTATCTCCAACCACCTCAAGGTCTGCAACAACATGACCACGACGGTATTCTTGGTAATGAATCTTACCATTTTTGTGGACATGAACATCTAACTGAGTGGAAAGAGCATTAACTACTGAAGACCCCACTCCGTGAAGACCACCTGAGACCTTATATCCGCCACCGCCAAACTTTCCTCCAGCATGAAGGACAGTAAAGACAGTCTCAACGGCAGGTCGACCTGTTTTTTCCTGAATATCGACGGGGATACCACGCCCATCATCGACAACAGTAATCGAATCATCTGGCTCAATGAAGACTTGAATGTGGCTGGCAAATCCTGCCAAGGCCTCATCAATTGAGTTATCAACAATTTCCCAGACTAGATGGTGAAGACCTTCTTTTGAAGTTGACCCGATATACATCCCTGGACGCATACGAACAGCCTCTAAGCCCTCTAAAACTTGAATTTGACTGGCATCATAATCCTGTGCCTGCAGATTTTTGATTTCTTCTGTCATCTTTTTCCTTTTTCTTACATGTCTAATACTTGTCTTAAATTCACGATACTGGTAAACAAGTGGGTAGCTAGTCCTGCAGCTTGCCCGGCTTCGATATCAATCGGTCGATCACCAATTACAAGACCAGAGCTAATCTGATACTTTTCTCTTAAATAAATCATGGACTCAGGATCTGGTTTTCTCTTAAAGCCTGAGTTAGAAGTAACCACTTCTGTAAAATAAACTGCTATAGAGGTTTTTTCTAAAATTTCCAAGACTTGATCATTTCGGTGAGAGACCAAAAAATGACGGCCACCTTGATTTGAGATATCTTTCAATAAATCAGAAACTCCATCAAACAAAATCGGGTGTTCAAGCTCTCTGGCTTCATTTTTCTTATACTTTTCTAAAAAATTCTCTAAGTTGGGAGCGAATGTCTCAATCGCAAAATCAGTAGAAACCTTTAAAGCCTGATAGGCACTGTCATGGTCTTGTGTGATGCCATACAATGCCAATGTTTCAACAAATGCAGCTGTTGAAGTTTCGTAATTATCCAGTAAAGTTCCACCTAAATCCCAGATATAATCGTGATATTTCATACCCTTCATTATAGCATTTTTTTATGAAAAAAGCGATGATTTCCCTGAGTTTTCCACATAAAAAAACGAGAGTTTGACTCCCGTTTTACTGATTTTTACCAAAGACATCTCGATAGAGCATTCCTGTTCGTAAACTCTCTGCGTCTCCTCCTAGTTGCTCCACTAACTCGTAGGCAAAGGCAAGGGCTGTTGATGGACCTCGACTGGTTATCAAATGACCATCTACCACTACTGTTTCCTTTACATATTGACCATCAAAGATTTGCTCTTGAACGCCATCATAGCAAGTGTACTGCTTGTTTTTCAATAGCCCTGCTTGATTGAGGGCAATTGGCGCAGCACAAATGGCTGCTAGTTTTTTTCCTTCTTGCTCGAAGCTTTGCAACTCTTGAATCAAGGCCTGATTATCGCGCAAATGTGCAGAACCAGGCATGCCGCCAGGAAGAACAACCATATCATAGTCTGATAAATCACCATCAAAAACACGATCTGCTCTTACTTGGATTGCATGCGAACCTGTCACTTGCTCTTCAAAACCAACCATATCACAAGTAATATTTGCCCGACGCAAAACATCCACAACTGTCAAAGCTTCAATTTCTTCAAAGCCCTGAGCCAACATAACTGCTACTTTAACCATTATTTTCTCCTTATTTGATTTGTTTTAATACAACCTTTTTCCGCTTGAATCGGACTTTTCCACTCTTTTCTTCAGCTAGGTTTGTCTGGTAACTCATCGATAAAAGCAAGCCAACACCAATCAAGTTACTGATAATAGCCGATCCTCCTTGCGAAATAAAAGGTAAGGGAATCCCAGTCAATGGAAGCAAACCTGTCACGGCACCGATATTCTCAAAGATATGGAAGAGCAACATCATAATCAAACCTGTGGAAATATAGGTGTAGAACTGGTTATTTGATCTAAGAGTAATCTTTAACATACGGTAAATCAGCATGAGATAAAGGGCGATAACAAGGACAGAGCCAATAAAGCCAAAATCTTCTGCAATGACCGTGAAAATCATATCCGACTCTCTAACTGGAATAAGCAGATTAGAAGCATTAAATCCTTGACCAAACAAGCCTCCACTACCAATCGCAATCTGTCCTTGAGCCTGTTGGTAAGTGGTTGTTTGAGCAAAGTCAAAAGGATTGAGCCAAGCCAAGATACGATTGATTTGGTAGGTCGGCATTCCCAGTTGATGGAGAAAAGCCCGGCCATCCTTGCTGATAAAAATAGCTAAGAAACCAGCAATTCCTGTTACAGCAGTCACAAATACTGGGATAATAATTTTCCAAGAAACTCCTGATAGCAAGACGATTCCTGAGAAAATGGCTACAAAAACCAAAGCTGTCCCTAAGTCACTTTGAAGTGCCAAAAGAACTAGGACTGGAATAGTAAAGAGAATCATCCAGAAAATCAACAAGAAGTCCAGCGGAACTGTACGTCTCCATTCCTTATGTTTTTTTGTAAACTGGACAATCACACGAGCCAACATGAGGATATAGGATATCTTCATAAATTCTGACGGCTGGAACAAGGTAACACCATTTACCGATACCCAGTTTTTGGCACCTGTTGATGCAACTAAGCTTGGATTATAAAAGACGATAGGTAAAACCATAAGTCCCAAGCCTAAAATATATAGAAAAGGGGTCACCTTCCAAAGAAATTCTGTATTAAAAAGCATGACCACAAAACCAATCACAAGCCCCAAGGCGATCCAGGCGACCTGCTGCCCTAAAATGGGCAAAATATTGTTTGGATAATCATGACTAACGGCTATATAAATAGCCACCACGCCAATAACCAGTAGAAAAAACACTGGCAAGAGCAAACTATAATCGACTCTAGAGTCGAGAGAACGTTTCATATACACTAACCTTATACTTTCATACAATACTATTTATCAAAGTTCATTTAAAAATTTATCAACAGCCTCATCAACTTCGGATCGAGAGACGGTTTTAACGGTCGCTTCTTTTGCTAGAGAAGTCACAATTTGTTTGCCATATCGCTTTCCGACAATTCTCCTATCCAAAATAAGAGTTAAGGAACGTTGGTGTTCGCGTCTCATACTTCTTCCCAAAGCCTGCTTTAAACGAATAATGGCCATTGGTAACTGATAATCATAAAAGGCATTTTCCCCTTCTTGATTCAGTTCCTGATTGATCTTTTTCGTCAAGGGTTCTTGAGGATTTTGGAAAGGAAGTCTTGGTACAACTTGAATCACAAAAGGATGACTTGAAAAATCAACTCCCTCCCAGAAACTTGCTGCACCAAGCAGGATTTCTTGTTCTCCTTTTTCAAAGCGTTTCTTCAGTTGATGAACATCCCCATTTTTATACTGGGCCAGATGGCTAACTGGAAGTAAATCCGATACTGCTAGAAGCATGTCTTTAGCAGTAAAGAGAACTAAAATCGGTTGTTGGAAAGCTTGAATTTCCATCAGCAAATCAGCTACCTCTTTGGCGTAGACTTCTAAGGAGGTTTCTGTCACCAGGGGAAAATCTTTGACCAAGACCACTTCTTGATCCCGTTTTTTATGAGCTTCAACCTTGACAAATTTAGCTTCAGGATAACCCAAAAGGTCTGCCAAAGAAACTCTTTGACTAATCTCAAGAGTGGCCGACACTCCCAAGACTTGACATGAATCAGGCACTAAGGAAGATAGAAGAATACGGCCTGATTTCGTAGAAGAAATCTGAATTTTCTTTTGACTCGTTTCAGTTGCTTCAAGCCAGTAATCTCGGTCAGCTGTAAAATAGCGAACCAACCCCTCAAAGCCTTCTACTTCTAATTCTGAAAAATACTGGTGGAGATTGGCAAGAGAATCTAAGATATTTTTCCTAGATTTTCCAGGCTGAAATTGTTCTATCAAGTAGAAGCACTCAAAGCGAATACTTTCTAATATTCGTTGCTGGACCTTATTTTGCTCGTCCAGTAAAGCCTTATCAAGCAATTCGATAATAGACTGGATATCGTAAGTCTCTTGAAGCAGATTTTCTAGAGCCAACAAGATCTTTTGAACTTCATCAATAATCAATAGACGGTCGCTGACAAATTCAGGATTATCTTCAAGTCTGGTTACAAGATAGGCATGATTGGTCACTAAAAGCTTGCAGGTTTGTGCCTTTTCTTGACTACGTTTCCAAAAATCTTCCGTCACAAATAAGCTCTGAGATGATAAATTCCCGTCATGACGAAGATCTGTCAGAAAATGTTGGTAACGGTAGAGTTGGCCAATTTCATCCAAATCCCCTGTCTCTGTCTCAGTCAGCCAGACCAAGAGTTGCATTTTAAAGCGTCTAAATAAGCGATTTTCATCATTTTCCTGTAAGGAACGATAAAAAGCATCCAACTTCAGATAATTGTGTGGTCCCTTTAAACTATGAATATCTATATGGAACACTTCCTTGAGACGTTTACCTTCTTCTTCCATGATCTGATTTTGAAGAATCTTTGTCGGAACACTAAGAACAATTTGATGCTCTTTGGCTAGAGATAAAGCGGGTAAGAGATAGCCATAGGTTTTCCCAATCCCTGTCGGCGCTTGAATCAGAGAGACAGGCTCATCTTTCAATAGCAAGCCAACCTCTTTAGCAAAATTTTCTTGATCCTCCCTCACTTCAAGGTTCAACAGAGAAATATTCTTAGAAAAACCTTGAGATAGTTTTCGTGGCTCCAGGGGAGCTCCAGTTTTCTTGAAATACAGTCCTTGAACTTCGACCAAGTCTGGAGAACTCAGGACAGATTGGCTGCGATAAATTTCTTCAATAACCAGGTAGGACTCATACAAGAGGGCGTCAGCCATTTCCAGTAAACGTTCCAAGAGTCCTTTAGGAAGTTGGGCCATCTTTTTCCGTAGAAATAAGAGTAATTCCGCAGTAGCTTGGGCATCTGAAAGGGCTGTGTGAGCGTGTTTAAGAGGAATTCCTAATTCTCGACACAATATCGGCAAGCTATATTTTTCCAGTTCAGGGAAAAAGACCTGAGCCAATTCGACCGTGTCAACACGAGGATTTTTTAGTTCATAGCCCTCAAAAAATAAATTTTCCGCCAAGAGATTAGCATCAAACTGAACATTATGGGCTACAAAAATCCCATCCTCCACCAAGTCAAAGATTTTTCTGGCAACTTGAGAAAAATCAGGTGCTTGCGCCAGACGTTGGTCTGTCAATCCTGTCAGTTCTTTGATATGAGCATCCAAGGGTTCATGTGGATTGACATCCGTCGTATAGTGATCGACGATTTTTCCGTCCTCAATCACGACAATTCCCACTTGGATAATTTTAGCCTTACTACCTGTGCTAGTTGCCTCTAAATCAACCACAACATAGCGATTACCAATCGTTTTCATTATAAAAAATTATACCAAAAAAAGGGCCATTTGGCACCTGCAAACATGGGATAATTTTCAAACTCAAGAAGGTTACTTGTATTAAAAATCCCAGCAAACAGAGCATCCTAGCCTATTAATTCTTTGAAAATATTGGAGAATAAGAAAAAATTGAGAGAAGAACTGTTTGCATCTTCCCTCTCTCAACGAATCATTTACTTTATTTAACCATATCAGGATCGTAATCATAGAATCCTGTATCAAGGAAACGGTTTTTAGGGTGTAACTTGCGTACTTCCTCATCCAGCAAGAAAGCTTGGTCATGGCTAAAGTTGCCCTCTTGGATCAAGCTACGCGCTTGGATAAAGAGTTTTGCAATCTCAATAAAGTTCTGACCTGGAGTGTAGAGCCCTTCTAGTTTCCAGTGAGTGAAACCATGCTCCACCAATTCTGTCAATTTGGTCATCAAATCAAGGTCATTGTTGGCAAAAATGTGGGTACCATGATTATCTTCAAAAATGGAATAATGGCTCTCAGGGTCACTTGGCTCTGCCAAGAAAAGGTCACGCTTGCGAGTCTTTTCATCATCGATATGCGTGAAGTTATAGTAGTTTTGCAAGAGCGGACGCTTAGAATGATGGATGACACTAGCTCCGTAAACCAAAACTTCAGCAGGAATTTCCAAAATCTCTGGCATTTTGAAAAGTTCAGCTGATGGAATTTCACGCGCCAAAACAGCCTCAGATGCGCCAGCCTTTTGTCCCCAGAAGTTGATCTGACGACTGCTTGTCACCATGGTTGAGGCATCGTAGATAGTCTTAAAGGAATAACCATCGCGGTTGACTACGTAAAAGACACCTGCATCCCCAATCGTAATGTAGTCTGTCTTAATTTCTTCCAAAAAGTCTAAGAAAGGCTTGATACGATCCATCATATCTTGGTGCATGAGTGCATTGACTGCAACGATCAATTCCTTACCTGCTTCATGAACCAACTTAGCAATTTCACGCAATTGGTCATGACTAAAGGTTGTTGGCAGACGAAGGCCAAAATCTTTCTCACCGACATAGATACGATCTACGCCAGCTTCGAGCAGTTGTTTAACTTGTTCAATACTTTCAGCAGTTGCTGTAATGATAATCTTTTCCATAAGAAAAATTATACCATATTTCTCAAAAATCAGCTATGAATACTAGGAATTTTCTAAAAAGGCAAAGTCATTTTTTAAGGTTTGCAATCAAAAAGTGAACGGTAGCCAGCACCGTCCACTCTATTTATTATTTATATGTTTCTTCAACTAGGTGTCCATCGTTCATCACATAAACACGGTCCACCTTATCTAGAAGACGAGTATCGTGCGTAATCATGACAACTCCTCTACCTTGTTCGTGGGCAATGGCAGCCAACATTTCCGTTACTTGGTAGGCACGCTGGGTATCTAAACTTGCTGTTGGCTCATCTGCAAGCACGATACTTGGATTGTTATAAAGCGCTCTAGCAATTGCGGCCCGTTGACGTTCGCCACCTGATAAAGCCTTGGGATACTGATCTTGTACCTTTTCCAAATCCAACAAGTCAAGTAACTCTTTTCGATCACTTTTACTATTTTTTCCCTTATCTAGTCTGTCAATCAAATCCAGCTGTTCCTTGACCGTTAGAAATGGAATTAAGTTTGAAGCCTGAAGAATAAAGCCAAACTCTCTAAAACGGAGGTCTGTTTTCTCCTTTTCCGTCAAACTGCCTGTTTCCTTCCCCTTAACTAAAATTTTTTCCACTCGATGCTTCCTGAAGTTGTCCTAGAGTCGTTAGAAAAGTCGTCTTTCCAGAACCTGAAGGCCCAACGATAGCCACGAACTCTCCCGTATTTAGCTGAAAATTCGTCTCATGCAGAGCTACGACTTTCATCTTTCCTTCCCCGTACGTTTTTGTCACTTGAGTCATTTCAATCAATGCTGTCATACTATTCTCCTTATCATTCTGCAATAGCAGTAATCGGGTCCACCTTTAGCAAGCGTGGAAGTGAAATGACACCACCTAGCATGGCCATCAAACAAATCACCAAGCTTAGGACAGAATAGGCTAACCAACTTGGGTAGAAAAAGAAGGTAGCTGGCAAGACTAAAATCACTCCTCCAATAGCAAGCAAGGCTAAAGCGATCCCCATACCAGCTAGGAGGAAGATTTGACAGAAAAGAGACCATACAATGGTTTTGATCTGTATTCCCTGAGCCCGCATTATTCCATAAAGTCCTAGTTTTTGGATGGTAATGATATAAACAAATATACCCACAATCAAGCCTGTGATGACAATCATAGCAATAATCATCCCTGAAAATACATTAACCTGAGGTGTGTAACCAGGAATTTTCGATATCATTTTTGGAATAGAAATCTGTTTCAATCCATCGCCAGCCAATTCTATATCATTTTTCAATACCAAGGCAGAGATCGATTTATTAGATTTTAAAGTTCCTTGTAAGGTCCAATAAGTTGTCAAACTCGTAAACACAACAGGCTCAGTAAAAAATTTATTTCCTTGAGTCAGCCCTACAATCTTGTAACTTACTTCGCTTCCATTGAGCTGAATGGCATCACCTAGCTTGATTCCATAATTCTCAAAGGACTGATCAACGACCACTTCGTCATCCCCTTCAGGATAACGGCCCTTCGTCAAACTAGGAGAGATAAATTCGTCCCATTCTTGAGCAAAGATGGAAACATTGACCTTTTCGCTATCATCGACTAGATTTGTCACAGCAAACATATAGCCCAGTGGAGCTGCCTCTTTAGAACTCTTATCCTTATAGTCCTTTTCAGGAATAAAAGATGCCGTCAAATTATCATTTGCGTAGTCAGATAAAACCACACCCGTCGCTTGCCAATTATCAATAGCGGCTCGATTGTTTCGCACAAGACCAAGAGCTAAGCTGGTCATAAAAAAGACCATGAAAGCGATAAGAAAAATGGTAGTTAAAATCAAACTATATCGAAGTTTGTTTTGTAATATTTCTTTGATAGCAAGATACATGCTTATCTCCTTTAACTTTTCAAGAGGTATCGATTAGACACCCCACTACTATAAAAATAGGAGACAGAAAATCTGTCTCTGTATTCAAAACAAATCTCACTAATCAAATTAAATAAAATCAAGAAAATAAGGAAAGAAATTTTCGTAAAAAAGAATCAATTGGTAGCTCTATTTTCTTAGGAATATAATCAATTATGAATATTAATAAGTATTGAGTGTCTATCCATCCTATCATTTTCACATTATGGTGTCAAGAAAAGTGATTTTGAAAAGGGACTTTATTCTTATTGTAATCTTTCTGTAATAATTCTCTGCTGAAAAAATGATAAAATAGGTATGTATTATTAAGGAGAGAATAATGCCCGTAAGAAAATTACAGTCCTATGAGGTAGACTATCAAGAAGAATTAAACCAACAGGTTCCTCGATATCAAGATTATACACCTGAAGCGCAATCTGATGCCAATCTCAAGGAAATCCTATTTTTTGTTAATATCGCTGTTTTTTGTATCTGTATTGCTATCTTTAGTTTTATCTTTTTAGCATTAAAATTATCAACTGCTCTTGCATTTGCTGCAGCAATCGGATCCAGTTTACTTGTTTTAAAAGTTCAAAGGTCTATTATCAAACGAAAACGTAGAAGATAAATCCAAAATATCGCCCCATCTGGAGCGATATTTTTATTTTTTCTTTTTAGATGGTGTGTGGATGGCAATTTTCACTTCAAAGATTGTTCCCTTTGGTTTATTATCTTTGACAGTAATGGTTCCTTTTAGGGCATCTACAATTTGCTTAGCTAGGGATAATCCTAAACCAAAACCACCTTTTTGACGGGTTCTAGCTTTATCCACTCGATAAAAACGATCAAAAATTTTCTTCTTATCTTCTGCTGAAATACCGACTCCATTATCGGAAACTAGCAAATACAGATTACGATCAGTCGCTGAAATCATAAAATCAATTTCACCATCCTCCTCAGTATATTTGATAGCATTATCAAACAGGATGGTCATCAATTGTTTCAAGAGAAGCTGATCTGTGACAATCGTTCGATGGATGCGATTTTCAAAACGGAAGACACGGTCATTTTCCGAAGCAATCATCTCATAGTTTGTGAAAGTCGTATTGAAAAAACTAGTTGGAACTTCTGCAAGTTCTGGCTTAATTCCATCATCTCGTCGAGCTAAGTTCAGCAAGTTTGTCGTCAAAAACCGCATATTTCGGACTTCTTCCAAACTCGATGCAATGCTTTCACTCACATCCATAATGGTAGCTTCTGGCTTACGGAAAAGGGTCTCTAAACGATTTTGCAAAACAGCAAGTGGAGTTCGTAACTCATGACTGGCATTTTCCACAAAGGACTGCTGCTTCTGCATGCTCTCAAGCAGAGGACGAACACTGACTCTAGCTAGATAGAGACTGGCAAGCAAAGACAAAATCCAGAAACTAGCCATCACGACCACAATCAATTGCTCGTGCTTTTGACTGGCTTGCTCCAACTGACTGGTATTAATCAAGACAGCTGCATACTTGATATTGGTTGAAACCGAACTGATATTCGTTTCCATCAAAATCATGCGATAGATTTCTTCTTGTCCATAGCTATTAAAAACCTGAATCTGATAGATATGGCCTAGCTCTTTCTTCTCTAACTTAATCTTATCCAAGCCCAAAAATCGATTTCCAGAAAGGAGCTGGGTAAAATTCTTATCAAAAAGAATAACCTCCGTATTGGAACTGACATTGGGTTTTATCTCAGTCTTGCTAGCATCTGTAGCGGCATTCTCTAAATCTTTAATCTCTTCTGTTGCCCTATTTACCGCAAGCTGAATAACTGCCTGAGGATTCTTACTCAAGCCATGAAGCGTATCATCCACCGAAGTATAAAGACTCGAATGCATGACCTGCAAAATAATCAGAGTCATGGTAGAGAAAATCAGGGTAAAGACACCGAAGTTGCGGATAAAGTAACTAAAGTCATCTGCATACCATGTTTTTTTTAGTTTACTGAACATCTTTTAAAATATACCCAACACTACGCAAGGTTTGCAAATTCTCTGCAAAAGTGGTTCCTTTTAATTTCTTACGGACTTTTGAAACATAGACTTCAACAACCGAAATCGTTGTATCACTATCAAATCCCCATAGACGATCAAAAATCTGAGTCTTCGGCAAAATAACATTTTGATTTTGAAGGAAATAAACTAGTAAATCAAACTCTTTCCCCAGCAATTCGACAGGAGTATCTTCGACTTTAACGGTATTTGTAGACAGATTAACCACAATATTTCCATAAGTCAAGGTGTTTTCATTAAACTTACCTGAACGTTTAAGAAGAGCCTGAATCCGCATTTTGAGTTCTTCTAGGTAGAAAGGTTTGGTCAGATAATCATCTGCTCCCAATTCAAATCCATGTCCCTTGTCATCCAAACTTTCCTTGGCAGTCATGATCAGAACTGGAGTCGTAATTCCCTTTTCACGCAATTCTTTCAAGACTTGGAAACCATTTTTTTCTGGCAACATCAAATCCAGCAAAATCAAGTCATAGACACCACTCTCAGCTTCGTAGAGACCTTCTTCTCCATCAAATACCTGCATGACATCCGCAAAATCGTCTAAGAAGTCAAATACTGAATTTGACAGGCCTAGGTCATCCTCAACTAATAAGATTTTTATCATGAGAAACTCCTCCTTATTAAAACCATTATACCAAATTTGCCTTAAAAAAAACTCAACTCTCTGCATTTTACATGAGATAGCTGAGTTTTCTTTTATTTAGTCTTGATTAGTTAGTTCCGTATTGAAGAACAACTGCTTCCACTGCAGCTTTTTCACGGTTAATCAAGTCAACACGCGCTGCAATTTCTTTGATTCCCATACCGATGTTACGGCTAAGAGCAAGGTCAGAAAGTTGCGGTTCAAAGAATTCCTTGTACTCTGCCAAGCGTTTCTGAGTCTTAAATACGTGTGCAGGAAGGATAACAAAGCTATCAAAGCTCATATCTCCTCCAAGGGCTGCCTTAATCCAAGCCCAGTTTTCACGCGCCCAAGACCAAGCTGTTTCCTGAGTTGCTTGGTGAGCTAGGAATTGGTAATACCAAGCAGACAAGTCCTGTGGTTTCACCACAAATTTGTCCTTCCAAGCAGCAATCAAAGTTTGGATATTGTCCGCATCTTTACTATAGGCAAGAGCAGCTGCCAACTGACGTTTAAAGACAGCATCTGTTGCATGAGTATAAGTATCAAGATAAAGTGCTAACAAGTCTTTAGTCTCATGATGTTTCATCTCATTGATCAGAACTTGTGAGCGAATAGCTGCTGGAAGTCCTGCAAGATTCTCCTTGTGAGCCGCGAAGATTTGGCTAGCGACTTGACTAGCTTCTGCATCATTTGAGCGAATCATCATAGAAACAGCCAACTGACGAACCAATTCATCCTCATCTGATTCTCCGTCTTTAGCTTCAAAACCAAGACGGTTATAGTTGTGACGAGCCAATTTAGCAACCAAGGCTTTGAAGGCTCTTTCAGCTTCTGTTCCTTCATCGATAAAGCGCTCAAGGGCAGAAATTACTTGAGAGACAGCTGAAACGACAAGGTAAGATTCTTCTTTAGCAAGTTTATCAAGGACTGGAAGCAAGTCTGCATAAGAAATGTGCCCTGCTTCAGCAAGCAAGCGACGTTCTTGGACGATTTGCAGTTTACTTGTATTATCAAGCTCAACTAGGTCAGCAAGAATAGCATCTAGCAAGTCTCCTTGATAGTCTGTAATGTAGTGAGCTGTATTTTCAGTGTTGAGACGAAGAGCTCCATCATTTTCAGCAAGAAGGGCTGCGTAGCCAGGGATTTCGATGCTTTCAGTTTCGAGTGTATCAGGCAAACCTTTCCAGTTGCTGTTTAGTGGCACAACCCAGAGACGGTTCTTGTCTTCGTGCTCGCCGATGAAGAATTGTTTTTGTGAAATCTTCAAGACATCATGTTCAACTTTGACAGTGAGAACTGGGTAACCAGGTTGTTCCAACCAAGAATCCATAAAGGCTGCGACATCACGTCCAGACGCTTGACCAAGGGCATCCCAAAGATCACGACCAATTGTATTGCTGTACTGATGTTTTTCAAAGTAGGCATGCAAACCTTTGGCAAAATCGGCATCACCCAGCCAACGACGAAGCATGTGCATGAGGCGACTTCCTTTGGCATAGACGATAGCTCCGTCAAAGAGTGTATTGATTTCATCTGGGTGTTTGACTTCGACGTGAACTGACTGAACTCCATCAGTCGCATCGCGTTCAAGAGCGTGAGGCACTCCACCTGTTTGGAAATCTTCAAAAATATTCCAGCTTGGCTCAATGGCATCCACACAGACATATTCCATCATGTTAGCAAAGCTTTCATTGAGCCAAAGGTCATCCCACCATTTCATAGTAACGAGATTGCCAAACCATTGGTGAGCCAATTCATGTGCCACAACAAGGGCAACTTGTTGGCGACTAGCAAAAGTTGAGTTCTCATCTACAACCAAGCAAACTTCACGGTAGGTCACAAGACCCCAGTTTTCCATAGCACCTGCTGAGAAGTCAGGAAGGGCGATATGGAGAGATTGAGGGATTGGGTATTTGACTCCGTAGTAATCTTCGTAAAACTCGATGGAGCGAACGGCGATGTCCAGTGAGAAATCAAGGTTAGATAATGGGTGAGCTTTGGTTGAGTAGACACCTACAAGGGTACCGTTTTTAGTTTTAGCCGTCACACCTTGCAAATCACCCGCAACAAAGGCTAACAAGTAAGAAGACATGCGAGGTGTTGTTTCAAACTTCCAGATACCTGTTTCCTTGCGGTTTTCCACATCAATCTCAGGCATGTTAGACAAGGCCACTTCACCTTCTGCTTGGTCAAAACGTAGAGAGAGATCAAAAGTTGCCTTGGCTTCAGGCTCATCCACACATGGGAAGGCTTCGCGCGCAAAATGGCTCTCAAATTGAGTAGACAATACTTCCTTCTTCACTCCATCAACTGTGTAATAAGAAGGGTAAATTCCTGTCATGTTATCTGTAATTTTTCCTGAGAAAGCGATAACCACTTCAACTTGACCTGCTTCCGCAAGTTCAATATGAAGGGCTTCATTGTCATGATCGACTGTGAATGGGCGAGCTTGATCTGAAATTTCTACAGAAGCGATTTCCAAGTCTTTTTGATGAAGGGAAATGCGGTCACTCTGTGCTTGACCACTAATAGTCACCTTCCCTGAAAAAGTCTTGGTCTCACGACTCAATTCTAAAAATAAATCATAATGTTCAGGAACAAATTGCTTAATAAAATGTTCAACTGCTTGCATAGTTTTCTCCTATTCTAAGTTTAAGAGCTAGAGCTCTTCTTCAAACAAACTTATTATATCATGTTTTGCTTAAGAAAAAAGGATTGGGCGGCGATTTCCAAAACTTTCTTCCTTCTAATAGTCTACAGTGGGTAGACCTTGCGAAATTCTTCTAAAACAACCTTGCTTTCAGGTGTAAAAGTCAGTCCTGCTTCTCTCAGCCACTCGGCGAAACAATCCTCATGAACCTGACGCCAATAGGCTAGGGATTTGTCACCTTCCCCTTCCTTAAAGGCATGTTGAGCAGAAACTTGATTGAAGGGCTGGACAGAAACCTTTGTAATTTTGACAATACAGACAGCCTGATTTTGACTGTCTAAAATGACATCAAATCTCCCTTCTTGAGGAAGAGATTCACCTTCTAGTGCGTAGAGGTCGTAAGCTGATGCAGTTGCCATCTTTTCACCTTTTAAAACCAAATCTGCCAAGAGATCGGCTTCCACTCCAAAAGCCCAAGCATCGATTTCATCTCCTATAGAGGGGGTAATTTTCTTATATGCATTCCACATTTCTTGCGGTGTCATGGGTGCTCCTTTGTAATTTTTTACTTTCTTCTTTTATGTGTTTAAGATGATCTGGATGGTCAATCTCTAAATTAAAAATCTCTGGAATAGAACTATAGTGGATAATGCACTTGATACCCAACTGATTCATTTTTTGTATGAAAGAATCATTCATATAACCTGCTACAGCAAAGTCAATCTTTTTCATCCTTGCTTTATCCTGCATATCTCTTAGCATATCTAACATAATTGGACTTTCCATATCATGCCATTGACTGTTTCTCACAGTGGCAAAAACAAAAGAAGTCAAATCATTCATTCCAACTACAATCTTTGAAATACCCGTTTCCAGTATGCTGTCTAAGTCAAAATACGCTGATGGTAATTCAATCATCGTGCCGACTTTCCCAGTAAAACCATACTGACGCAACACTGTAATAGCTTGTTTTAACTGGTTGGCATCATTGACAAAAGGAAAAATAAGAGACAGATTGGGATTGGTTTGATAAACTTCTGTAACGACATGTGCTTCAGCCTGAAATTCATCCGGACACGCCAGTAAACGCCTAGTTCCTCTATATCCAAATAAGGGATGATTTTCATCAAAATACTCTTTAGTCCCCTTTAGACAATTAGCTTCTGTATTCGTTAATTCAGAAAAACGATACCAAACTTCTTCATCTGAGTACAGGGAGCAGATAGTCTCTAGATAATCTTTTACAAATTGCTGACAACTTGCTAATATGATGTTTTGATTAAGCTCTCTCAACAAATATTCCCCACGAATCATGCCAACATGATGAAATAGTTGTGGGTAAACTTTTTCATCAAGTTTTTCGCCACTAAGAGCAAGTTGGTTTTTCATGTCCATTCACCTCGTCTTAAAAGATACAATATCAGATATCACTACATGAAACTTTCCTCTAGTTCAAAAGCTTCATAAGGTTCAACTAACTCATATCCTAAAAATTCTGCTACTTTTTTTGAAGCCTCGTTATGAGCATCCCAAAGTGGAAACATATCTCTATTTAAACTCTCTAGAATCATTGCAGCACCAAGCTTTTTAGCAAATCCATTTCCTTGTTCGTTTGGTCTAGTTGCAACTTCCACTTCAACTGCTCCACGGTAAACTAACCCTGAGGAAATCCCAGCAATCAGTTCATTATTTTTAAGAATCACAAAGCCAAATCCACCTTTTAAAACAAAATCCTGATAGGACTCAAAATCCCCCTGTAAATCTTGTGACCATTCTTCCTCAGAAAAGCAGTTATAAATATGATTATCAATAGGCACAATATTGCAACCTTCCTCTAAATGAGTAACTAGATTATTTAAAAATTCAACTTGAAAATTTGCCTTATCTTTAAAAGAATAGCGAGTAAAAGAATTTAGCTCCACTTTCCGATGCAGAAAATCTTGCCAATTGGTATTTTCTGAAATAATAATCTTATAATCTAAACCATATTTCCTAACAAAATCTTCCCAAAATCTGGAATCCAACTCCCCTGCTAGGTATAGAAAATTCCCAACATCATAAAAGCTTGTTGTCCTATCACTGTTTCGGTAGACAGTTCCGATTTGAGATTTAAGACCATAGAGAATCATATTTTTCTTCCAAAACTTAGAAGTAAACCTTTCCAAAGTCCTCTTCCCTTAGTGAAAGAGCATAGTTGCCAGATCCAGGATCATAGGCGAAATGAAGAAGGGCTGTTGCCTTAAATCCTTCAGGTATAGCCTCATCGTCAAACCAGGTAAGAGACTTCCTCATCTCATCAAGTGAATCAAAGGAATTGAAAGGAAAGAGATGACGATCATCGTGTACACCCCTTACTTGGGGTTGACCACCGTTGTGCTTGAGATAAAAGTCCAACATAGTTTTTGGCAATTTCTTCCCAAGAATCTCCTCAAATTGTAAAAAATCTTCTTTTGAAATCGGTGAATCTGCATCTAGCACTCTAAACATGATTTCTCCCTACCAGTTTTACAACTCTTCCTCTAAACTCTTATCAATAAAGTCATAGACATTTGCAGCAATTTTTTGCATTTCTAAGGATCCTAAAGCACCTAAGTCATTTTCATAAATGCAATCATCTGCATTTTTCTTGATAAAGTAGGCCAAATCTCCTTCCTGTCCAATCATAAAGTAATCTGGTTCTACTTCCTCAATCTGATAAGTTTCATTACGCTCTTTTAGATCCTCTTTGGCATACAAACAGATACCAGTATCTCCAATTTCATAGGGGTCAATCTCTTCCCACTCTGTTAAAAACTGATAGTAAAGATTGGGCAAGACAAATCCAAACTCATCTCTTTTCATGGCGCACCTCCACATATTTACAAAATAGCAACTCTGCTACTTCAAGCTCCAGCCACCATCAATCATCAGGATTTGTCCCTGCATGGCGCTTGCTTTTCCACTTGCTAAGAAAAGGCTAATCTCTGCTATTTCCTCTGGCTTAATCCAACGCTTGATTGGTGTTTCACTCGACACCCAGTCAGCCAAGCCACCTGGTTCAAAGTCGGCAGCGGTCATAGCTGTCTTGACTGCTCCTGGAGCGATACCAAAGATCTGAATCCCAGCTCCAGCATAGTCTAGAGCCAACTGCTTGGTAAATCCAGCCAAGGCGTGCTTCGAAGAAGTATAGGCATGACCACCACCGCCTGCTAGGCTAGAAGCGATAGAACACATATTGATGATGATCCCCTTTTTATTCTCCAGCATTTGTGTCAAATAATGCCGAGTCAACTCAACAGGAGTCACGTAGTTGATTTCAAAAATCTCATGAATTTCCTGCGCTGATTGTTCCAATAGGGGTTTATAAGCATCCAACACTCCAGCAGTATTGCACAAAATATCTACCTGAGGACACCAGTCAAAAATTGGCTCCAAGTCCAAGGTCAAATCTCTCTGTAAAAAGTGAAAATCACCCTCTAAGAGTGGATTTTCACCTTGGTCAACTCCATAAACTTGATAGTCCTTCTCTAAAAAAAGTCGAGCTTGAGCTAGGCCGATCCCTGAACTCACTCCCGTAATCAATACACGTCTAGTCATGCACTTCTACCCAATCCGTCGCCAAAACATCACAAGGTGTCGGACTCCACATGGAAAAACCTTCTCCTTCTCCAGACACGTTGATTAGGAAATAGGGTGTCACTTCAAGTGCAACCCCGTTTTGTTCAATGGTGTCAAAAAGTTGGACATAGTTTTCAGCACCTCCCCAACCAGTTCGTACATATTTTTTCTTATCCTTTAACCCAGGTAGAATTTCTTCAAATGTCATGTTTTTCTCCTTTAATATCAATAATCCTCCCCTTCATTATAACAAAAAAACCGCTTTGAAACGGCTTTTTGAATGTGATTTATTTACATCTGCTTCTATTTACGGCAAATTATTCCCTGCAGCAAGATAAATTTCATACCATTCTTTTCTTGTTAAGCTAAAGTTTGCCGCTTGGCTAACTTCTCTCAAGTGCTTAGGATTTGTGGTACCTACAACTGCCTGCATTTTTGCTGGATAACGCAATATCCAAGAAACGGCAATAGTTGAAGAGGTTACTCCATATTTAATAGCTAAACGCTCAAGTACTTGATTTAAAGCTTGAAATTTCTCATTTCCAACAAAATTCCCTTTAAAATACCCGAATTGTAAGACAGACCATGCTTGAATGACCACATCGTGTAATTGGCAATATTCAAAAATGCTGCCATCTCGCATAGCTGCTTGACTATCTTCCATATTAACATGAAAACCTGATTCGAATCCTGGAGTAAAAGCAGCACTCAATTGTAGCTGATTAACAGCTAACGGCTGCTTGACATCTTTTTTAAGTAACTCCATCATCATAGGATTTTGATTAGAAACTCCAAAATTTCGAACCTTACCTTGTTTATAAAGGAGATCAAAGGCTTCTGCTACTTGGTCAGATTCCATCAAAGCATCTGGTCGATGAAGAAGCAAGCTATCTAGATGATCAATCTTCAATCTTTGCAAAATTCCGTCAACTGATTTTATAATATAGTCCTTAGAAAAATCAAAATAGGTAAATTCTTCAATGCGAATGCCACATTTTGACTGAATCCACATCTCTTCTCTTAAATCTGGACGATTTTTTAGGACAAGACCTAACAGTTCTTCACAACGACCACGACCATATATATCAGCCAAGTCGAAAGCATTGATTCCAACAGAAAGTGCTGTTTCTACAAGCTCTTCAACTTCTTTTACAGACTTATCTTCTATTCTCATCATTCCAAGAACAATTTCTGATAATTCTTTGTAATCTTGACCAAGAGTTATGTATCTCATCAAATTTTTCTCCTTTAATTTCTAACATTCTTCCCTTCATTATAACAAAAAACCGCTTTGCAACGGCTTTTTGACTATATTTCACTCCATGTTATCTTCTTAAACCCACGGAACAAGAGAAAAATGCCAATAAAAAGAACAGCTAAAGGAATGAATTTTGTAAGGAAAACATTTGAAATTCCCATCCACTCATAGTAACGAAGCAGAGAACCTACCACAAGATGGGCAATAATCATACTAACAAAGGGACGAAAAATCGGTTCTTTCCAATTCCAAATACTGATGACTAGGGAAATCGTAAAGACAGACAAACTATCCCAGGGAGCAGGAAGATAAAATGCTCCTTCTTGTACAAAACTTCCTATTCCTACATATCCCAGAACAACTAGCAGAACAAGAATCCCAACGACAATATAGGTGCCAATTTTCATTTTAGGAGAATCTTGGACTAAGCCCCAACGTAAGATTGTGGCCACAAGAGCAAATCCAATCAGAAAAAGAAGAAGTTGCCCTAAAAAAGTAAGCAAATTGACTGTTAAGAGAGGACCTTTAGAAAAATCACCCAGTAGATGATAGTAACGTAATATCGCTAGGACAAAAATTGGTGTCAAAAGGGACTCCTTGATAGAACTGCGTGGTGCTTCCTTGAGAATCTCTTTCATTATTTTTTTAGGATTCTTACCTAAATAATCCTCTGCACTCATGCCATCTCGTTCTGCTTCTGAGAAATCTAACATCATCAAATAAATCTGCTCTCTGAGATAGTCCTCATCATAGAGAAATCCAGCAAGATTAAAACTATCCCACAGTTCCTCAAAATACTGCTGATTCTCCTCAGAAAACTGATGCAACAAAGCGCTTGTTTCTTCGTAATACTTCATTTTCTTCATGGTTTAACCCCCATTCTTAATCCCTTCTACTTTTTGACTCAAATCGTCCCATTGTTGCCAAAAGACTGAGACACGCTCTTCTCCTTCTTTAGTTAACGAAAAATACTTTCGATCTGGACCATCTGGCGATGGGCGCATATCGCCTCTTATCCATTGATTTTTTTCTAACTTTTGCAACAAAGGATAAATAGTTCCTGGAACGATAGTATCAAATCCAGCCTCTCGCAAAGTCTGAACCAACTCATAACCATACCGCTCTTTTTGACCAATCATATCCAAGACACAACCTTCAAGAACACCTTTTAATAGTTGAGTTTCCTTCATTCCTTCTCCCTTCTAATCTATTCTGTAATACCTACTAGTAGCTTCATCTATAATATACCACTTTCACACTAGTTTGTAAAGCATAATAGTTAAAGAAAAAAACAGAACTAGCATGAACTAGTCCTGTCTATTTTTACCCAATCACACTTCCATTCGGTACAGCTGGATCAACTGTGAGAAGAGTTAATTTTCCATCATGTTCAGCTGATAGGATCATCCCTTGGCTGACATATTTCTTCATCATTTTACGTGGTTTGAGATTGGCAACGATTTGAACTTTCTTGCCGACCAATTCTTGTTCATTTGGATAGTATTTGGCAATTCCTGAGAGGATTTGACGATCTTGACCATCACCAGCATCCAAGCGGAATTGAAGCAATTTATCAGAACCTTCTACTTTAGAAACTTCTTTGACTTCTGCGACACGGATTTCAACCTTGTCAAAGTCTTCAAACTTGATTTCTTCCTTGTTTAGTTTGAGTTCGACTTCGTCTGGATTCCATTCTTTTTCAACAGCTGGCTTATTGCCTTCCATTTGTTCCTTGATATAGGCGATTTCTTCTTCCATATCCAGACGTGGGAAGATTGGTGTTCCCTTAGCAACTACAGTTACACCTGCAGGAAAATCAGCCAAGCTCAAATTTTCAAGGCTAGAAACTTCTGCTAGACCCAGTTGAGTCAAGACTGCACGACTGGTTTCCATCATAAATGGCTCAATCAAGTGAGCTACGACACGAAGGCTGGCTGCCAAGTGACTCATAACACTTGCCAATTGATCACGAAGTGCTTCATCCTTAGCCAAGACCCATGGAGCTGTCTCGTCGATGTATTTGTTAGTACGAGAGATAAGAGTCCAGACTGCTTCAAGTGCTCGTGGGTAGTCGACTGCTTCCATATGGGTATGGTAGTCAGCGATTGATTGTTCTGCGACCTGAGCAAGAGCATTATCAAACTCTGTCACACCTTCTACATAGGCAGGAATTTGTCCATCAAAATACTTGTTAATCATGGAAACCGTACGGTTGAGGAGGTTTCCAAGGTCATTGGCTAATTCATAGTTAATACGGCCAACGTAGTCTTCAGGAGTAAAGGTTCCGTCTGAACCAACTGGAAGGCTACGCATGAGGTAGTAACGAAGTGGATCTAGTCCAAAACGCTCTATCAACATTTCAGGATAGACAACATTCCCTTTAGATTTAGACATCTTTCCGTCTTTCATGACAAACCAACCATGACCAATCAAACGTTCTGGCAATTTGATATCCAACATCATAAGAAGGATTGGCCAGTAGATTGAGTGAAAACGAAGGATGTCTTTTCCAACCATGTGGAAGACTGTTCCGTTCCAGAACTTGTCAAAGTTAGCGTGTTCGTCTTGATCGTAGCCAAGAGCTGTCACATAGTTGAGCAGAGCATCAAACCAAACGTAGACAACGTGTTTAGGATTAGATGGTACCGGAACACCCCATGTAAAGGTTGTGCGAGAAACTGCCAAATCCTCTAAACCTGGCTCGATAAAGTTGCGAAGCATTTCATTCAGACGACCATCTGGAGTGATAAATTCAGGATGAGCTTTGAAAAATTCTACTAGACGATCTTGGTACTTGCTAAGACGAAGGAAATAAGACTCTTCAGATACCCATTCCACTTCGTGACCTGATGGAGCGATACCACCAGTCACATTTCCAGCTTCGTCACGGAATACTTCTGCAAGCTGGCTTTCTGTAAAGAATTCCTCATCTGATACTGAATACCAGCCAGAGTATTCACCTAAATAGATGTCATCTTGAGCCAGCAAGCGTTCAAAGACTTGTGCGACAACTTTTTCATGGTAGTCATCAGTTGTACGGATAAATTTATCGTATGAGATATCTAGTAATTGCCAGAGTTCTTTGACTCCAACTGCCATCCCATCAACATAAGCTTGAGGTGTAATGCCAGCTTCTTCTGCTTTCTGCTGGATTTTCTGACCATGCTCGTCAAGACCTGTCAAATAAAAGACATCGTAACCCATAAGGCGTTTATAACGTGCTAGGACATCACAAGCGATGGTTGTGTAGGCAGAACCGATATGAAGTTTACCAGATGGATAGTAAATCGGCGTTGTAATATAAAAATTCTTTTCAGACATAATTTTTCCTTTCCAGGCAAATGAAACCTGTTTTTCTAACACTTCATTATATCACATTTTTAATGATTTTCGATAGGGAAATCCATACAAAAACAAGATAGACGAGTGTCCATCTTGTTTATTCTATTCATAACGAAGGGCTTCAATTGGATCAAGTTTCGATGCCTTGTTGGCTGGCAAAACTCCAAAAATCATACCCACGCTAGCCGAAACTGCAAGACTAAATAGGGCAACTGGGATTGATACTCCCACTTCTATACCCGCTATCAATCCTTGCAAAAGTAGACCAGCTATAGCTGTTAAGCCTGTCGCAATGGTTAGACCAATAACTCCACCAAGCAAGGTCAAAATCATGGATTCAATCAAAAACTGAATTAAAATATTGGCACGTGTCGCACCCAAAGCCTTACGGAGACCAATCTCACGAGTACGCTCTGTCACCGAAACCAGCATGATGTTCATAACACCAGTCCCCCCAACAAAAAGGGAAATTCCTGCAATGGCACTAATAATCGTAGTTATAAAGCCGAACAATTGTTGTACTTCTTGGAAGGCTGCAGTCGCATCTGCCACCTGATACTCCCCTTGCTGAATACCAGCAATTTCGGTCAATTTTCTAGCTAATTCTGGTCCCACAGTTGGTGTCAAACTGGTATCATTAACCCGGAAGACAATATCAGAAATCTCATCCATATTGAAGTTGTTGGCAAGAGAAATATTAGTCGTAATCGGAAGTCCACCAATACCAAAAGTCTTGGCAGTCTTGGCCTCATCGCTGGTATAGACACCAATGACACGATAGCTAAAGCCACCAACATCTATAACCTGGTTAACAGCTTCTTGAGCAGATCCAAACAGACTATTAGCAAGTTCTTGGTCTAGTAAAATGACACTGGCCACATCTTTATAATCCTGAGCTATAAGACTTCGGCCTGCAACAATTTCATTTTCAACCGCCTTCATATAGGTAATATTCCCACCCGTCAAGCTAGCGCGCTCCACTTTTTTATCTTTATAAGATAAGGTGGTATTCGTTGAGTTGGTTACATAGTAACTATCTACCCCCTTCAGTTTAGCCGCCTCCCTGACCCAAGACTCTTGTGGTTTTGGTGGTTCAACAGGAACTTCCTCTTCTTTCCCAGAAACTGTCAAAGCCGATTGTTTTTGGGTAAAAGAACCGTCTTTACTTTTAATAGGCGAGAAAAAGACATGAATATTCTTCTGTGACTTGGTCATGTTTTTATTGACCTGACGAGACATGGAATCCCCCAGAGCCATAATCACAACAACTGATGAAACACCAATGATAATCCCAATCATAGTAAGAAAAGAGCGCATCTTATGTGCCATGATAGATGAAAAGGCAAATTTCAGATTCTGCATCTTAGTTTTCCTCCTTTTCTAACTGCGCACTGTCAGACGAAATAACTCCATCTCGAATGACAATCTGGCGTTTGGCATAAGCAGCGATTTCAGGCTCATGCGTTACCATGATAATAGTTTTTCCTTCTTTATTTAGTTCAACCAATAGTTGCATGATTTGGTTACCTGTTTTGGTATCCAAGGCTCCTGTCGGTTCGTCCGCTAGGATAATAGAAGGATTGTTTACCAAGGCACGCGCGATAGCTACACGTTGCTTTTGACCACCAGATAATTCCGAAGGCAAATGATGACTACGTTCTGTCAATTCAACCTTGTCTAAATACTCCTCAGCTAACTTGCGACGTTTTGAAGCCGAAACTCCCGCGTAAATCAAGGGCAATTCTACGTTTTGCAGAGCGTTAAGTTTAGATAGAAGAAAAAACTGCTGAAAGACAAAACCGATTTGTTGATTGCGGACCTTGGCTAGTTGTTTTTCACCAAGTCCAGCTACTTCTTGGCCTTCAAGATAATATTCTCCACTGGTTGGTGTATCCAACATACCAATCGTATTCATGAGAGTAGACTTACCCGAACCAGATGGTCCCATGATGGCAACAAATTCACCCTCATTCACTTCTAGGTTGATATTTTTGAGAACCTGCAGTTCTTGGTCACCGTTACGGTAGCTTCTGCAGATATTTTTTAGACTAATTAGTTGCTTCATCAGCCTTCACCTCTTTTCCTTCCTCTAGAGAAGACGTTGGGTTACTGATGACCTTGACTCCATTTGTCAGACCTGAAGTGATTTCTTGGTTGTCTGCATCAGCATTGCCCAAACCAACTTCCACTTTCTTGGCCTTTTTCTGCTCGTCAAGCACCCAGACATAGTTCTTATCATTTTCAGTCACAACACTTGTTAGAGGAACCAAAATGGCTTTACTCTTATTCTTAACCTCAACACTTACTGAGAATCCTTGTTTCAAATCACCGATTTCACTTGTAACATCGATGGTATATGGATATTTAGAACCAGAATTACCACCTGTTGCGGCAGTAGCTGCACTTGCTGCTTCACCACTAGTTTTAGGATAGTCAGAGATATAGCTAATCTTACCTGTCCAGCTCTTATCTTGGTAAACTTTAGAAGTAAAGGTTACTTCTTGTCCTACAGAGAGGTTGGCAAGGTTATATTCAGATAGTTCACCCTTAACTTGCAAGTTTTCATTACTTACGACATGAACGACTACTTGACTAGCTCCTGTTGGAGATTTAGAAACATTGTGGTTGACTTCAACCACAGTTCCCTCCAGGGTACTGAGAACCGTCATGGCATCCAACTGACTTTGAGCCTTACTTAATTGCGCTTCTGCATCTGCACGAGCATCACGGGCATCACCTAGTTGTGCATCAATAGATGAAACTGCATTTCCTGAGACTGGAGCTGGAGTTTGCCCTGCAGCTCCTTCGCCTCCTGCTGGTGCTGGTAACTGTGGAGCCGGAGCTGAAGCGGCTTCATTTCGTGCTTGATTGAGTTCATTGATATGACGATCTGCCTTAGCTACTGCTCGGCTAGCTGAATCATAGGCCGCCTGGGCTTCTGAACTACTGTACTTGACTAAAGCCTGTCCTTCGCTGACCTTATCACCCACAGAAACAAGGATTTCATCTAAATCTCCCTTACTAGCATCAAAATAAACATATTGTTCATTTTTTGCTGTTACTGTCCCTGACAATAAAACAGAGGACGCCACGCTTCCTTCCTTGGCAACAACAAGATGAGTAGGCTCATCTTTTACAGCGGTCTGAGATGGTTGTCTAAAGAGCAAAATCCCCCCAGCACCTAATACAACTACACTTGCAGCACCGATTGCTGCATACAATTGCCACTTTTTAGCTTTACGATTCTTCTTCATAATGAAACTCCTTTTTGATTTAAAGTCCTTAACAATATTATATAAAAATTAGCAAATATAAACAATAACCGTTCAGAACGAAATAATGACATTTCAGGATTTGATTATTGTTCGGAATCTATTTTTATTACCATTGTACTAGTTATAGAATACACTTTATTTTTCCTTTTTGCAAGCCTTTTCTTTAATTTTTTTGAACGTAGCAGATTTTTGCAATCAGATAAAAAAAAAGATAGAATATGACTATCAAAAAATGACACTCTACTATTTCAAAGAGTATAAAGGAGTTTTCAATGAGAGAATACGATATCATTGCTATCGGTGGAGGTAGCGGAGGAATTGCTACCATGAACCGTGCTGGTGAACACGGAGCCAAAGCGGCCGTTATTGAGGAAAAGAAATTAGGTGGAACCTGTGTCAACGTCGGTTGTGTTCCTAAAAAAATCATGTGGTACGGGGCGCAAATCGCTGAGACTTTCCATCAATTTGGAGAAGACTACGGCTTTAAGACTACTGATCTTAACTTTGACTTTGCTACCCTACGTCGCAATCGTGAAGCCTATATTGATCGTGCTCGTTCTTCTTATGATGGCAGTTTTAAACGCAACGGAGTAGACTTGATTGAAGGCCATGCTGAATTTGTAGATTCTCATACTGTCAGCGTAAATGGTGAACTGATTCGTGCTAAACATATCGTGATTGCTACTGGTGCCCATCCAAGTATTCCAAATATTCCTGGTGCTGAGCTAGGTGGCTCTTCTGATGATGTATTTGCTTGGGAAGGATTACCAGAGTCAGTTGCTATTCTAGGCGCGGGTTATATCGCCGTTGAATTGGCTGGAGTACTCCACACCTTTGGTGTCAAGACAGACCTCTTTGTTCGTCGTGATCGTCCTTTACGTAGTTTTGATTCTTACATCGTTGAAGGACTGGTAAAGGAAATGGAAAGAACAAACTTGCCACTTCATACTCACAAAGTCCCTGTCAAGTTAGAAAAAACTACTGATGGCATTACCATTCATTTCGAGGATGGTACTAGTCACACAGCTAGTCAAGTTATCTGGGCTACTGGTCGCCGTCCAAACGTTAAGGGCTTGCAACTTGAAAAAGCTGGAGTAACTCTGAACGAACGTGGCTTTATCCAAGTGGATGAATACCAAAATACTGTTGTTGAGGGAATCTACGCTTTAGGTGATGTAACAGGCGAAAAAGAACTAACTCCAGTTGCTATCAAGGCTGGACGTACTTTGTCTGAACGTCTCTTTAACGGCAAAACAACTGCAAAAATGGATTACTCAACTATTCCAACTGTTGTCTTTTCACACCCTGCTATCGGAACGGTTGGTTTGACAGAAGAGCAAGCTATTAAAGAATACGGTCAAGACCAAATCAAGGTTTACAAATCAAGCTTTACGTCTATGTACTCTGCTTGCACTGACAACCGTCAAGAAACACGTTTCAAATTGATCACAGCAGGTTCAGAAGAAAAAGTTGTCGGACTTCATGGAATTGGCTATGGTGTTGATGAAATGATTCAAGGATTTGCCGTTGCTATCAAAATGGGAGCAACCAAGGCAGACTTTGATGCAACTGTGGCGATTCACCCAACTGCATCTGAAGAATTTGTAACTATGCGTTAATCGAAATAAAAGAAGCTGATACAAATGTATCTGCTTCTTTTTTGATGTTTTCGAATCGATGAAAACAACTTAACCAATAAGCAAAATCGGCCGTTACAGTTTTTGTTACCTTGTTTTAAAAAATTGGTTGACAATAATTACTCTACGAGTATAATAGTTACTATACATCAGAAAAGAGGTTAACTATTTTGAAAAAAGCTCATATTTATGCTATCCCTGCTATTGGAGCTGCTCTCATTGCTGTTTTGGCACAAATCAGTCTTCCAATTGGACCTGTTCCCTTCACTCTGCAAAACTTTGCAATCGGCTTGATTGCAACTGTCTTTAGACCAAGAGAGGCTGTACTTTCTGTTGGACTCTATCTTCTTCTAGGTGCTATCGGTCTTCCTGTTTTTGCAGGAGGTGGAGCTGGTTTTCAGGCTTTAGTTGGTCCTACTGCAGGCTATCTTTGGTTTTATCTTGTTTATTCTGGACTTACATCCTCTCTAACCAACAGCAAGAGTAGTGTTGTCAAGATTTTTCTTGCAAACCTCTTGGGTGATGCCCTTGTCTTTGTCGGCGGGATTCTCAGCTTACATTTTCTTGCTGGAATGGCATTTGAAAAAGCTCTTGTTGTGGGGGTCATTCCCTTTATCATTCCAGACCTTGGTAAAATTATTGCTATTAGTTTTATTAGCCGTCCATTACTTCAACGCCTTAAAAATCAAGCTTACTTTGCTAACTAAAAAAGGATATCGAGTTGTCATGACTCAATATCCTTTTCATTCATTTTGACAACTTAGTTGCCTTTAAAGGCATCCACCATCGTTTGAAATTCTTCATTTGAGAGAGTGATCCCTTTACCCATTTTAGTATGGTCTGGACTCCAAGCACGAATATCAAACTTTGCAGGGGCTCCATTAAAGCTCACACGGTTGATTTCCTTGGTCCAACCTTTTTCGTTTTCAGAAAGAGTCAACAAGTGCTCTTCGATTTCAAATGTAAATTCTGCCATTTTCTTCTCCTTTTTTTGCTTTCATTTGATTATTCGTAAAATCTTGTAGATTTTAGGAAAATTTTATATAATATTGATATAAAAGAAGGGAGGCCAATATGAGACATAAATTCCAGCAAGTTCTAGATAAAATACATGACTTTTTAAATGGACATGACCAACCAGACCAGACTGAAAGCAACTCCCTTACAGCCACTATTGAAGAGGCTATCCAGAAACAAACTGCTGTTCACCTTATCTTGTCTGAGACAAGTTTTACAGGTGACATCATCAAATACGATCAGCAACGCCAGCAAATTATCGTGAAAAATTTTGCTAAAAATGTGACCCGTATTATCCGCATAAGCGATATTCAACGCCTACGATTTGTCCCTTCAACTGTCCAAACAGCCCAAAAAAATAGATTTAAGAAAGAGTGAGATGTAGTTGCTTCATCCCACTCTTTTTTCTTAGCGAATTTGTTCAAAATGTAAATGAACCGCGATATGATCTCCATAACCACTTCTTTCCAAGTCACGTTGTAGACGATAGGAAATGTAGTGTTCTGCTATGGTAATGTAACCTGCACCCAGTAAACGATGTTCAACCATAGACTGAATCATGCTGATGGTAGCACGTTCCACCTTGGCCTCTTCCAAATCCAAAACCACTTTCTTAGTGACTTGTGCAAGGTTTTGACGCAAATCATCTGTCAATACATAGACAGTCTGGGCTGCCTTTAAGATAGCTTGGTAAATCTTATCTGGATTAAATTCAGCAATTTCACCATCACGTTTGATTACTTGCATAGGTATCTCCTTTATTCTTTGTTTTCTTTAATTTCTGCCAGCATTTTTTCTTCTTCTGCTGTCAGTTGATAATGTTCAAGCAAATCCGGTCTGCGCTCGTAGGTTTTCTTTAAACTCTCATACAGGCGCCACTGACGAATCTTTTCATGGTGTCCACTCATCAGTACATCTGGCACGACCATCCCTCGATAATCGTAGGGGCGTGTGTACTGAGGGTATTCGAGAAGGCCTGAAGAAAAACTATCATCTTGGTGGCTAGACTCCTTGCCAATCACTTCTGGAATCAGGCGAACCGTCGCATCAATCATGGTCATGGCTGCCAACTCTCCACCAGTCAAGACATAGTCCCCCAGGGAAATCTCATCTGTCACCAAGGTCTTAATACGCTCATCATAACCCTCATAGTGCCCACAGATAAAGATTAACTCTTCCTCTTGAGCCAAATCCTCAGCATAGGCCTGATCAAACTGCTTTCCAGCTGGATCGAGGAGAATAACGCGCGGATTTTTCTTTTCAATAGCATCAAAGGAATCGAAAATGGGTTGGGCTCGGAGCAACATCCCCTGACCGCCTCCGTAGGGCTCATCGTCTACATGGCGGGCCTTTTCAGCATTTTCTCGAAAATTATGATACTGGATATCCAAGAGCCCTTTTTCTCGAGCCTTTCCAACAATTGAGTGTTCCAGTGGAGAAAACATTTCTGGAAAGAGGGTTAAAATATCAATCTTCATCGTCTAACCCTTCTAAGATTTCCACATCGACCCGTTTATTTGGAATATCAACATTGAGAACCACTGGTGGGATATAAGGCAATAATAAATCACGCTTGCCTTTTCGCTTGACCACCCAGACATCGTTGGCACCTGGTTGCAGGATTTCCTTGATGGTTCCAATCAAGTTATCACCCTCATAGACTTCCAAACCGATAATCTCGTGATAATAAAATTCACCATCGTCTAGGTCATTTAAATCTTCCTCAGCAACCTTGAGACTGTATCCCTTGTACTTTTCAATAGCATTGATATGGTACATATCTTTGAATTTAATAATGTCAAAATTCTTCTGTTTACGGTGACTAGCGATAGTCACTGTTTGAACAAACTGATCTTTTTCATCAAATAAAGCTAGCTCAGCCCCTTTTTTAAACCGTTCTTCTGCAAAATCCGTCACAGACAAGACTCGCATCTCACCCTGCAACCCCTGCGTATTGACGATTTTCCCAACATTAAAGTAGTTCATCTTGTCTCCTGTACTCTATTTCTTTCCATCTTATTCTGACAATTCTCGAATAATAGTCACAATTTTTTCTGATTCTGACCATTGTAAATAATGGTGATTCCCTCCTAAAATGAGTTTAGTATTGGAAGTCCAATATTCTGATTCTCTGTACTCTTTTTCTCTATAAGCCTGACAAAAAATAAATACAGGGGTACAAGTTTCTATCGACAAATTCTCAAAATCTTCCTCAGTAATCTCTCCAGATATCTGAAATCCTGGATCTTGATTTTCCAACTCTGAGCCTTTTCCCTGCATTATTTCCCAGATTTCTTTATTAATTTCAGGTCTAAATGTTGCTTGAGTTAAGTTCTTAAAATAAAGTTTAGGACCACACTCCTCAATCAGCCTCATCTGCTCTTCCATTTCTGGATAAGGATTTTCTGAAAAATCAGCAAACATGACGTTTTTAGTTGTCGGTTCAATTGCTACTAAAGCATGACACTTAATTGGTTTGTTGAGCAATTTGCAAGCTAAAATTCCACTCAAACTATGTGCACAAAGTATATATTCAGAAATCCCTAATTCTTCAAATACTTCATAAACCGCATCTGCAAGATTATCTAGATTTTTTCCAGCTTGGTCATGAATCGGACTCCTACCTGTGTTCGGAAAATCAATAGTCAAATAACCAATTGTAGGAGGAAGTTTTTCAAGTATAAGTGAAAAATTTTCATAACTTGGTAGCAAACCTGCGCCACTTAAACAAACTAGCATTTTCTTTTGCTTTTGATAAGTAACAGAGAGACTACCAATTTCTGTAGATACTTCAAACCTCTTCATAAAGAAATCCACTCATTCTATATAATGAATTATTAAAAATCCTTATCCTTTATTTTATCACGTTCCAAAGATTTTCTCAAGTTGGAGGAAGATACATAGAGGTGTCGCTATAGTCCAAAAAGTGCTAATAGTTTCCTCTTTAATGTTAATTTATATTTGAAAGATGAGATATTCACATTCCCATTATACATATTACTATAAAATGTATACTCGCCAATTTCACCCTGACTTGTTTTCCATTTCATTCTTAAACTAGGCATATTCTCTGGTAAATTTGTATGAATCAATAAGCATGTATAATTCTTTAAATTTTTAACTGTATGCAGTTTATCATTATCAACTAAACGATTACTTTTTGAATCATAGATTAAAGAATAAAATTCTATAATTTCAATATCAACTTCCTTTGGATAAAAAATCAAATGGTTATAATGTTTATCATTTTCATCATGTTTAAACTCATATATATGATGAAATCTCGTATGTAAGGAATCAAATTCGATTGGTTTAATTACCTGAATTTCGATATTATTGATATAGGCCTTATTCTGAAACGTTATCTTTATAATCACAGCAATAAATGTTGCAATTTGTAAAATTCGTAATAGCCAATCAATATACATTGACCAATCTATGTTAAAAACACAATCAATATTCATTCTTTTTTCAGTTTTCTTTCAAAAAGCCTTCCAAATCTCGTTCATGCTGATATTTGATAGCCGCCTTTTTGTCTTTTTCAAAAATGGTCTTGGTTAGATCTATGTCGTTGATGGCCACAATTGCGACAGTGTAGTGAATGATATCAGCCAATTCTTTTGCTAGTTCCTCGTTCGAATCTTGAACTCCCTCTTTTCGACCAGAGCGTCCATTTAAAACCTCAGCAACTTCTTCTACTAGCTTAATAAAAAGCCCTTCTTCTGTTCTAGATTGTCGGTAATGGTCAAGTAAATATTCCTCTAGTTGTCTAACTGTTAAATCTCTCATTCTTTCTCCTTGCAAAAAAAGCGAGACATTCGTCCCGCCCTTCTTATTTTTCGTCAATAACGATTCTTACTTTTTTGTCTTCAGTTGGGACAGAGTAGACAATCGTTCTTATCGCAGAAATAGTGCGACCCTTACGACCGATTACACGACCCACATCGCTTTGATCAAGATCCAAATGATATTCCAAAAACTCTGGTGTATCTTCAATCTTGATAGTTAAGGCATCTGGTTGTGAAATCAAGGGTTTCACAATCGCAATAATGAGATTTTCAATCGTATCCATCTGTCAACCTACTTTAAATTTATTTTGAGAATTTAGAATCGTGGAATTTCTTCAATACACCTTCTTTTGAAAGGATGTTGCGAACTGTATCTGAAGGTTGAGCTCCATCAGCCAACCATGCAAGAACGCGGTCTTCTTTCAAAGTTACTTGGTTTTCAGCAACAAGTGGGTTGTAAGTTCCAACTGTTTCGATGAAACGTCCGTCACGTGGTGAACGTGAATCTGCTACGTTGATACGGTAGAAAGGTTTTTTCTTAGAACCCATACGAGTCAAACGGATTTTAACTGCCATTTTTAAAGTCTCTTTTCTTATTTTTTATTTCGGTGAAATAGCTGAGCTATTTATCACATGTTCTATTATAGCAGATTTCTGGCAGGTGTCAAGAAAAAAACTTGACAGACTATAAAATTTTTAAACCATTTAGAAATTTGTTAGAAGTAGGAAATAAATGTTTGAAAGAAGCTATCCGTGAATACTATTTTAGAAACATTTTATAAAGACCATCAAGTCAAGCCCTTCATGACAACTTTTCAGAAGAGGAATTGGCAATCGTGGATACAAATTGACTCCAAAGGGGGAGCAGATACTGGAACAATGCAAGGATATTATCGACCGTCATCCAAAGAAGAATCTCTAATCAAGTAATTTTGGGTTGGATTCCTCTTAAACTACCTTGTCACTAACATTTGAAATCCCCTTCCTTTTAAGGTACAATGGTAGAAATGAATTTTTGAGAGGATCAGAATGAAAAAACTAGCAACACTTCTTTTACTATCCACTGTAGCTCTAGCTGGATGTAGCAGCATCCAACGTAGTTTGCGTGGTGATGACTATGTGGATTCCAGTCTTGCTGCCGAAGAAAGTTCTAAAGCAGCAGCCCAATCTGCCAAGGAGTTAAATGATGCTTTGACAAACGAAAACGCCAATTTCCCACAACTATCTAAAGAAGTTACTGAAGATGAAGCCGAGGTGATTCTCCACACGAGCCAAGGTGATATTCGCATTAAGCTCTTCCCTAAACTCGCTCCTCTAGCGGTTGAAAATTTCCTCACTCATGCCAAAGAAGGCTACTATAACGGTATTACCTTCCACCGTGTTATCGATGGCTTTATGGTCCAGACTGGAGATCCAAAAGGGGACGGTACAGGCGGTCAGTCCATCTGGCATGACAAGGATAAGACAAAAGACAAGGGAACTGGTTTTAAAAACGAGATTTCTCCTTATCTTTATAATATCCGTGGTTCACTTTCAATGGCTAATACTGGTCAACCAAACACCAATGGCAGCCAGTTCTTCATCAACCAAAACTCTACAGATACCTCTGCTAAACTCCCTGCAAGCAAGTATCCAAAGAAAATCATCGAAGCCTACAAAGAAGGGGGAAATCCTAGTCTTGATGGCAAACACCCAGTCTTTGGTCAAGTGATTGACGGTATGGATGTTGTAGATAAGATTGCTAAAGCCGAAAAAGATGAAAAAGACAAGCCAACTACTGCTATCACAATTGACAGCATCGAAGTGGTGAAAGACTACGATTTTAAATCATAAAAACCAAAAAATACAGTATCCACATTCGGTACTGTATTTCTTTTATCCTCATTTTTAAGTTAGATTATTAAAATCCCATATTTGGTCCATCCAGCCTTCATAGAAGTCTGGTTCGTGACAGACCATAAGGATAGATCCCTTGTATTCTTTGAGAGCACGTTTGAGTTCATCCTTGGCATCCACATCCAAGTGGTTGGTCGGCTCGTCCAGCACTAAAACGTTGTTTTCACGATTCATCAAGAGACAGAAACGAACCTTGGCTTGTTCCCCACCTGACAAGACCTGAATTTGGCTTTCAATATGCTTGGTTGTCAAACCACAACGGGCAAGGGCTGCACGAACTTCTGCTTGGTTGAGAGCTGGAAAGGCATTCCAAACAGCCTCTAGTGGTGTTTGACGATTGCCACCTTCTACTTCTTGTTCAAAGTAGCCAAGTTCTAGGTAGTCTCCACGTTCAACCTCTCCAGCGATTGGTGGAATAATGCCCAATAGGGACTTCAAGAGAGTTGTTTTCCCGATGCCATTTGCCCCGATAATAGCAACCTTTTGATTACGTTCAAAGGTAAGATTTAAAGGCTTGGTCAGAGGACGATCATAACCAATTTGCAAATCCTTGGCTTGGAAAATAAAGCGCCCTGGTGTACGAGCCGGTTTGAAATCAAAGGATGGTTTTGGTTTCTCACTTTGCAGTTCGATAATATCCATCTTATCCAATTTCTTCTGACGAGACATGGCCATATTTCGTGTTGCAACACGCGCTTTGTTTCGAGCGACGAAGTCCTTGAGGTCCGCAATCTCTTTCTGCTGACGTTCGTAGGCTGCCTCTAGCTGAGATTTCTTCATAGCATAGACTTCTTGGAACTGGTAGTAATCACCAGAATAACGCGTCAGCTGTTGATTCTCCACATGGTAGACAATATTAATCACGTCGTTCAAGAATGGAATATCATGCGAAATAAGGACAAAGGCATTCTCATAGTTTTGGAGATAGCGCTTGAGCCAGTCAATATGCTCAGCATCCAAGTAGTTGGTCGGCTCGTCCAAAAGCAAGATATCGGGCTTTTCAAGGAGGAGTTTAGCCAAAAGCACCTTGGTTCTTTGCCCACCTGACAAAGAAGTTACATCCGTATCCATGCCAAAGTCCATGACACCAAGGGCGCGCGCTACTTCATCAATCTTAGCATCCAAGGTATAGAAATCACGACTCTCCAGACGGTCTTGAAGTTCTCCCACTTCTTCCATGAGAGCATCAACATCCGCTCCATCTTCAGCCATTTCCATATAAAGGTCATTGATCCGGGCTTCCGCTTTGAAAAGCTCATCAAAGGCTGTACGGAGAACATCGCGTACCGACTGCCCTTCAGCAAGGACTGAGTGTTGATCCAAGTAACCCGCAGTCACATATTTGGACCACTCAACCTTTCCTTCATCTGGCAGCATTTTACCAGTCACAATGCTCATAAAGGTTGATTTTCCTTCACCATTGGCACCGACCAGACCGATATGTTCTCCCTTAAGGAGGCGGAAGGACACATCTTCAAAAATTGCACGGTCACCAAAACCATGACTCAGATTTTTAACTTCTAAAATACTCATTTTAATTCCTTATCTTGTTTTTATGTAATTGTTTATAGAGAAGCCAAGACAGATAGCCACCCAAGGTATTGGTCCACAAATCATCAATCTCAAAGACGCGATTAAAATCAAAGAAAAAATCTAAGACTAACTGCGTACACTCAATTCCTAGGCTTATAAGAAAACTGAAAAAGATCACTTTTCTTGTCTTACGCAAATTTGGAAGGAGATAAAGGAGTTGGAAAATCAGAGGAAAAAGTAAGAAGACATTGAGGATATTTTGTAGAAAAAGCCAACATAATTGTCCTATGTCACTCACCTCACCCAGTTTCCAGAGAGAATTGAAAGGAGTCAAAAGAAAAACCAGGCGTCCAAGATGCTGAATACCTGGAGTTTCCACCCCCACGGGAGAATGTTCTTGAGGAGTAAAGCAAAAGTAAACGATACAAATACTATAGAAAATGACTCCCCAGACCAAAATACGATTATAAGTCTTCTTCATCATTAAGGATTGACTGCTGCGACTGCTTTCTGGCGGTCACGTTTCATTGTATTAGAACGCAATTGTCCACAAGCTGCATCAATATCAGTACCATGCTCTTGACGAACAACACAGTTAACACCTTTTTTCTTAAGCGTATCATAGAAGGCCAGGACGCGCTCTTTAGGACTACGGCTATATTGGTCATGCTCACTAACTGGGTTATAAGGAATCAAGTTTACATAAGACAATTTCTTGATATTCTTGAGCAATTCAGCCAATTCCAAGGCTTGTTCTACACCATCATTGACTTCATTGAGCATGATATACTCAAAGGTTACACGACGATTGGTTGTTTCGATATAATACTCAATAGCAGCAAAGAGTTTTTCAATCGGAAAGGCACGGTTAATCTTCATGATGCTTGAGCGCAGTTCATTATTAGGTGCGTGAAGGGAAACGGCAAGATTGACCTGAACTCCTTCATTAGCAAAATCACGAATTTTATGGGCCAAACCTGAAGTTGAAACCGTAATGTGACGAGCACCGATGGCCATTCCCTTGTCATCATTGATAGTACGAACGAAATTCAAGACATTGTTGTAGTTATCAAAGGGCTCACCGATTCCCATGACAACGATATGGCTGACGCGTTCGTCCTGACCACGCTCATCGAAGTATTTCTGAACCAGCATGATCTGCGCTACAATTTCACCGTTATTAAGGTCACGTTGCTTCTTAATCAAGCCTGACGCACAGAAGGTACAACCAATATTACAGCCAACCTGAGTGGTCACACAGACTGACAAACCATAGTGTTGACGCATGAGTACAGTCTCGATCAACATACCATCAGGCAACTCAAAGAGATATTTGACAGTCCCATCAGCAGACTCTTGAACAATACGTTGTTTCAAGGGATTGACCACAAACTGGTCATTGAGCTTAGCAATCAAATCTTTTGAAAGGTTGGTCATTTCTTCAAATGACTGAACACGTTTACGATAGAGCCATTCCCAGATTTGATCTGCACGGAATTTCTTTTCTCCCTGCTCCAATACCCATTCCTTCATGGTTTGACGTGTTAAACTATAAATTGACGGTTTCATTTCTTCTCCTTATTCTCTACTCACTTCTGACGAATGACAAAATGACGTTGCCCCTTGTCCTCTTTCTGAGAATGCTGGTCTTTCTGACGACGTCTATTTTTCTTATCTGCATTCGGTTTTCGTTTGGTTTGAGTCGGCTTCTTTCCTTTTCTAGAAGGCAGTTCTTCTTCCTTCTTACGCATTTTCTTGTCAAATGATGCTCGCTTAGGGGCTTCATTTTCTAAGACAAAATAGGCACAACCATAACTACAATACTCTAAAAGATAGTCTTGTAAACGACTGATTTTTTCAAGATTTTCCTCTGTTCGGTCATCCTTGTAAAACCCTCGTAGGCGAAGCTGTTCGTTGCTCCAGTCCCCCACGATATAATCAAACTTGGTTAAGACTTCTGAAAAACGCTGATTAAAAGCCGTCACATCAAAGGCATCCTTGATATTTTCCACCAAGGAAAAAGCTATCCCTTCCGTTTCGACCTTGTCCCCATGCAAATGGAACTCAGGACCAGGAAACTTGTTATAGTTGTATAATTCAGGTGCAATTTCTTTTCGCATAGATATCCTTTTTCCACGATTACTTAATACTTTATTCTACCATAATTTCTAGCAGTTAGCACGTTTCTCATAAAAATGAAAAAAGTCTGACGATTTTATCAGACCAGAATCATATAACCTAAAAAAGAGAAGAACAATTCTTCCCTCCATATACCATTATTTAGCAGCTGCGTACAATTCATCTACTTTGTTCCAGTTGATCACTGAGAAGAAAGCTTTGATATAGTCAGGACGCACGTTGCGGTATTTCACGTAGTAAGCATGTTCCCAAACGTCCAAGCCCAAGATCGGTTTTTTACCTTCTGAGATTGGTGTGTCTTGGTTTGCTGTTGAAGTCACTTCAAGTTTCCCTTCTTTGTTGACAACCAACCATGCCCATCCAGAACCGAAGCGAGTTATAGCTGCTGCTGAAAAGGCCGCTTGGAAGTCTTCAAATGAACCAAATGTTGCATCGATTGCTGCTGCAAGTTCTGCTGATGGAGCTGTTTTTTCAGGGGTCATCAATTCCCAGAAAAGAGCGTGGTTCAAGTGTCCACCACCATTGTTGATAAGTGCTTGACGGATATCAGCTGGGATAGATTCTACATCAGCAAGCAAGGCTTCAAGGTCTTCACCGATTTCAGGGTGTTTTTCAAGAGCTGCATTAGCGTTGTTGACATAAGTTTGATGGTGTTTGTCATGGTGCAAGTGCATTGTTTCCGCATCGATGTATGGTTCCAAAGCGTCGTATGCATATGGAAGATCTGGTAAGATAATAGCCATCTGTAATACCTCTTTTTCTTTCTATATGAAAATGATAACGCAAACATTCACTTTTTTCAAGTTTTTTGCTTATAGATGAAGAAATCACTGAGATACTTTCTAATAAAACAGGCAAATCAGCAAGAAACCCACGACAAGATAATTTTGACGCGGGTTAAAAAATTTTTTCAGATAGGATTAATTGACCTGACTAGCAATCTGTAGGAGTGCCTTTTCAAAAAGGAAACCTTTTTCATAAAGACCTGTCTTAATCTGATAATCTGTCTCAATCAAATAAGAAATAGCTTGCTTCAGAAAGCTCAAGGAAAGTCCTCGCGAATCTCTCAGCGCAAACTTGATTTGATAGGGATTGGGAGTGCGTCCCAGATAACTACCTAGACTACTTGCAATCTGTGATTCTGTTTGCCCAGACTCCGACAAAATCTTCACCTGAGTAAAAGTCCGAAATTGTCCTAACATGACTGCAATGAGCTTGATTTCATCTTCTCCTTGCAAGGTCAAGTCTCTAACCAAATCGCGCGCCTGGTCCATCTTTTTAGTCAGAATAAACTGAGTTAAATCAAAAATATTGTCCTGCAAGGTCTTGGGAATTGCGTTAACAATATCCTCTTCCTCGATAACAGAGTCTTCCTTATAGGACTGTAAAAAGAGGAGATTTTTCTGGATTTCGCTAAATTGAAAACCCGACTTGATGAGAAGATTTTCAAAAGAATGATTGGTAAAATGCAGACCTTGTTTCTGGCTCCACTTTTGGAAATACTGACGCAATTCTTGTTCTTTGGCTTCTACTGCATCAAAGACATGAGCATCACGCTTCAGCAATTTAACCAACCGTCTTTTGCTATCCAGCTTTCCTTCAGCAAAGATTAACAACTTGGTTGTTGGTGAAGGATTGTCAAGGTATTCCTCAAATGACTTGAGCTCATCATCTGTCAAAAAGCGTTTTTTTGCAGTCGTGATATCGACAAAATGATCCAATATCACGATTTTCTCATCCGCAAAGAAAGGAAGGCTGACTAACTCCAGTTCCACATCCTTGTAAACTACTTCTTTCATATCAAAGTAGGCAAAGTTGAGGTCAGCAGAATCATAGCCAATCTGTTTCAATACTTGACTCTTCATCACTTCAAACTGACCCTGATCTGTCCCTGTAAATAGGCTCAGACTAGGTAAATTTGATAAAGTCAACTTCTGACTTTCTTCAATGGCTAGCATCTTCTCTCCTTTCTTCTGATTTTTTAATGAATTTAATCGATATAGCGCAATTTCCCACGGAAATCTTCTAGGCTCTCGTACCCTTTTTCCGCCATGATTTCTTTCAGTTCAATAGTAATACGGTCAAAAGCACCAACTCCCTCTTTGTGAAGGGTTGTTCCTACCTGCACCATACTTGCTCCACAGAGGATATGTTCAAAGGCATCACGACCAGTCAACACGCCACCTGTTCCGATGATTTGGATTTGAGGGTTTAAGCGTTGATAAAATGCGTGAACATTAGCAAGAGCAGTCGGTTTGATATACTCGCCACCAATGCCACCGAAACCATTTTTAGGACGAATAACGACAGACTCATCTTCTATATAAAGGCCGTTTCCGATTGAGTTGACGCAGTTGACAAACTTAAGCGGATACTTGTTGAAAATAGCTGCCGCTTGATCAAAGTGAACAATATCAAAATATGGTGGCAATTTAATTCCAAGAGGTTTGGTGAAGTAGGCAAATACTTCTGTCAAAATCCGGTCTGTTGTCTCAAAATCATAGGCAATCTGAGGTTTACCTGGAACATTTGGACAGGAGAGATTTAGCTCAGTCAGACCACGAAACTCACTCTCTTGGACTTTTTTCAAGATAGTATGGGTTTCCTCTGGAGACATGCCAACTAGAGATAGAAAGAAAGTTCGGTTTGTCTCTTTTTCCTGCAAGTCCAAAAGATAGTCCAAATAATAGTCTAAGCCATTATTCGGCAAGCCCATAGAGTTGATAGAACCAAGTGGAACATCTTGATAACGTGGCTCAGGGTTTCCCTGACGAAAGTCCAAGGTCGCTGTCTTGGTCACAAAAGTTCCTGCCGCTGAGTTTTTAACCCCTTCCAGCTCCTCTATCGTCATACAAGCCACACCTGCTGCATTCATCAAACAATTGTCAAACTCAAAGCCAGCTATTTGTGTTTTCGTTGATACCATGATTCTGATCCTCCAGATTCCTTTTATTGCTAATATTATACCATATTTTCAGATTTTCTCTTTAAGAAAGGCATTTATAAGAAAAAGGTTCGTTTTTTATCTATTTTCAAAAAGTCTCAAAACTAAATTGATAGAATTTTTAGAAAATTTTTGTTTTTTCTCTTTACAGTTTAAAAAAATTCTGCTATAATGACTCACGTAATAAAATATGACAACAAAAGGAGAACGATATGACATCTGCTAAAGAATATATCCAAAGCGTGTTTGAAACTGTAAAAGCTCGTAACGGGCACGAGGCTGAGTTCCTCCAAGCTGTTGAAGAATTTTTCAACACTTTAGAACCTGTATTTGAAAAACACCCTGAGTATATCGAAGAAAATATCTTGGCACGTATTACTGAACCAGAGCGCGTGATTTCTTTCCGTGTTCCTTGGGTAGACCGTGATGGAAAAGTTCAAGTAAACCGTGGCTACCGTGTTCAATTCAACTCAGCTGTTGGACCATATAAAGGCGGACTTCGTTTCCACCCAACTGTAAACCAAGGGATTTTGAAATTCCTCGGATTTGAACAAATCTTTAAAAACGTCTTGACTGGACTTCCTATTGGTGGAGGTAAAGGTGGATCAGACTTCGATCCTAAAGGTAAAACAGATGCTGAAGTGATGCGCTTCTGCCAAAGCTTCATGACTGAATTGCAAAAATACATCGGCCCATCACTTGACGTACCTGCTGGTGATATCGGTGTTGGTGGACGTGAAATTGGTTACCTTTATGGTCAATACAAGCGTCTTAACCAATTTGATGCTGGTGTCTTGACTGGTAAACCTCTTGGATTTGGTGGTAGCTTGATTCGTCCAGAAGCAACTGGTTACGGTTTGGTTTACTACACTGAAGAAATGCTTAAAGCTAACGGTAACAGCTTTGCTGGTAAGAAAGTTGTTATTTCAGGTTCTGGTAACGTTGCTCAATACGCTCTTCAAAAAGCGACTGAACTTGGTGCAACAGTTATCTCTGTTTCTGACTCAAACGGCTATGTTATCGATGAAAACGGTATTGACTTCGATCTTTTGGTTGATGTTAAAGAAAAACGTCGCGCTCGTTTGACTGAGTATGCAGCTGAGAAAGCAACTGCTACTTATCATGAAGGTTCTGTATGGACTTACGCTGGTAACTACGATATCGCTCTTCCATGTGCGACTCAAAACGAAATCAATGGTGAAGCAGCTAAACGTTTGGTTGCTCAAGGAGTTATCTGTGTATCTGAAGGTGCCAACATGCCAAGCGACCTTGATGCCATCAAAGTCTACAAAGAAAATGGTATCTTCTACGGACCTGCAAAAGCTGCCAACGCTGGTGGTGTAGCCGTTTCAGCTCTTGAAATGAGCCAAAATAGCCTTCGCCTCTCATGGACTCGTGAAGAAGTTGATGGACGTCTCAAAGGCATCATGACAAACATCTTTAACACAGCTAAAACAACTTCAGAAACATACGGTCTTGATAAAGACTACCTTGCAGGAGCTAACATTGCTGCCTTTGAAAATGTAGCAAATGCTATGATTGCACAAGGTATTGTTTAAGATTTATTTGCTTAATCCTCAATCGCTCCGATTGAGGATTTTTTGGTTGAGTTAAACAGTTAGAAAATTACTTACTCGCCCCCTTCTTACCCACTAGCCAAAAAAAGAAAAACCGCTACTCCTAAGAATAGCGGTTTAATCATGTTTTTAAGCTACTAATGTAGTCGCTCTATTATTTGGCGCTTTTTTCTTTTAAATACTTTTTACCCAGTTCAACTTCTTAAGAAGGCCAAATGATATTCTCCATTCAATTTAACTGCTACTTTCTCGTGGATAGACTGATTTTCTAAAGAACATATTTCTCCATATTTCCAACTTTCATGCTCCCCTGATAATCTAGTGACAGACTTCACTTGATTATCTAAGTTAGCAACTGTAGCACTAAGCTCTTCTTTTGGAATAATTTCTTCAGTAATTGTAAATGATTGTTCCCCTATCTTCAACTCTCTGGCTTCTTGCTCATTGATAGCAAATCCTCCTACTAAGTGAACATAAAATAAGTCAGAAACTTTTAGGAGTTCTTCTTTAGAAATATTATCAAGTAGTCTACATTTATAGAAAGTACTATCAATTTTTATGGCAAATTCTCTACTCTTGGTCTGATATAAGTCACCAATCTCCAACAAATCATTCTTTATTTCATTATTGGAATCATCGTAAGATATTTCATAAGTATCATCATGATTGCTTACTTTACTTTCAATATCTTCATATGAAATTAATTGATTAGTTACACCATAATGCTCTCCTTTATAATCAAATCGATTATAACTTGAGTCGAGAAATTTAACATCATACTTCTCATATGTGCATCCAGTCAATCCAAGTAAACTTAAGAAAAAAATTACGGAAAGATAGATCTTTTTGAATTTCATAGTTCTCCTCCTAATTTTCTATAGTTAAATTATCAAAAATCAATAACGCCTCTCTCCAATATGTCTTTACAGATTTATTTTGGTTATAAAGTAAAGTCAAAACAATTCCCAAACTTCCATCCAAAAATTTAACACTCCATTCATTTCCATCAGAAAATATAATTAAACACCTTTTCTGCTCACAATTACTAAATTAGCAACAAACAATAATACAACATAAAAAGTTAAAGCTAATAAATAGGTTGTGCTTCTAAAATTATTTTCTAAAATTATATTAACTGGTAAAATTACTGGAATCCAAAAAATATTAAGAAAAACTTTATTTGTTGCAAATACTATAAATAAACTTTCTACAACAGCTATAAGTAAATTGCCGCCTTTCGCAATAAACAATGTCAATAGCATGTGGAAATGATTTAACAATATTAGTAATAACCAACTAACTATTCCTACGTAAAAATAATATGAAAAGTGTTCTAACTCTATACCTACAACTACCCATAAAGGAATAGTGAGTAAAGATAATAGTAAATCTAACACAAAAAGTTTCGCTCCCCATATACTGGATATATTTCTCCCGCTTCTAATATTCTGATATTTATTAGCATTGATTTCTTGTTCAGATACTAATAAAGTGATTATAGTAGTTATCATACAATAGCCTAACATCGGTAAAAAGATAATATTTTCCAATACAATTGTGTTATTTACAGATAATATGTAAATTGGAATTGTCAATAGTTGTATAGTAGACAAAATCAAAATAATGTATAGTTGATACGAACCTTTAAATTTAATCATTTCACTTTTTAGCAATTGGATCATTACTTAACCTCCAATTTAACATTAACAAAGAAACGATAAATAGAATCAATGATAGAAATACGGCAAATACTACCATTTTAACGTCTGTTACATGATTTGTTAAATCTAGATCTCCTGACGGTTTTATATACATAAGACTATAAGCAATTTTATAATGATATGTAAAAGGAAAGAAGAACCAAAAGCTACTTTGAGCGATAAAAGGTGCAACCAAAAAACAAATCAAGGAGTTAATAGATACTAGGATATAGGGATTGATCCATTTCGAAAATAGATACAAGAGTGGCAATACCCATATGGATGTTATCGAAATAAGTACTAAACCAATTAAGTCACCAATTATATTCAATGATATTAAGTCGGCATACAAAAAATTACTTGTAAATAATAATATAGCTAAAAACCATACGTTAGAAATGAGTAAATCTTTTAATTTTAAAAGTATCTTTACGATATATATTTTTATGCTATCATTTCGAAAGTATATATTCTGGAAGTTTCCTGCAGCTTCTTCTGCTCTATAATCATATAAAAACAACAAGCCAATAAGTGTATACAAAAAGACGGCTTCCCACCAATATATTGAAAAACTTTCTATAATGCTTGGTCCAACAAGTAATACCGCTATTAAAATCGACAAGCCCGGAGCTATTATCAAGAATTTTTTGGATGTATTTTTTCGCTGTTTTAACCATTCTGATTTAAATATTTTTATCATATTGCGTCACCTCCATGAACAATTCTAAAAAATAAAGATTCTAAATCATCACTTTGAACATTCGAACCGTCGTAAAAAATTTGACCATCATGTAAAATAACAATTTTATCTGCCACTTTACTAACTTCATACAGTTGATGGCTAGATAAAAGAATTGTCATTCCTGATTTCTTTAAAGAAATCATTAAATTCAATAATTCCTTTATACCATTTGGATCTAATCCATTGGTAGGTTCATCTAAAATGAGCAAATCTGGACTAGTAATTATTGCCATACCTAATCCCAAACGTTGTTTCATACCTAAAGAAAAGCTCCCTGCTTTTTTCTTTCCCGTATTAGATAGCCCAATCAAGTTTAATACTTCATTAATTCGTTCGTCAGAAATGTCATATAACAATGCTCTAGTTTTTAAGTTATCAAATGCAGATAAGTTCATATAGATAGCAGGAGTTTCAATAAGCGCTCCAATCTCATATATGCCCGCATTTTTTCCCCCATTAAAAATAACCGCACCACTGTCAGCGTTTTCAAGACCAAAAATAATCTTCATAATTGTTGATTTTCCTGCACCATTGATACCTAATAATCCACAAATACTTCCCTCTTTTATTTCAAAAGAAATATTTTTCAGCACTTCTCTATCCTTATATGATTTTCTAAGTTTTTGAACTTGTATATTCATAACTATAATTCCTCCTTGTTTTATACTTGTATGTTACACTTTATTTTTCAAAATTTGTTCAGACTTTTCAATTTTAAAAAATAAAAAAATAGATATTCCTCAATTTAGAAGATTATCTATTTTTATATACATAACTATTATGTGGAAGGTATCTAATATATCCCTATAGAATTATTTTTTAATAAGCAACGTCACTTGAGCACCACCTCTATCTGGATTTGATAAAAACAATTCTCCAAAATGTCTAGTTGCAACTTGTTTAGCAAATGCTAACCCTAAACCATAGTGCTTATTATTCCTACCTTTATTCTCAGTATAAAATAACTTATCTGCATTTAATAAGGACTGTTCAGTAAAAGGGAGACCATTGTTCCACACTCCAAAATTAATATACTCTGTTTCCTCAATGATAGTAAGAGTAACTTTTTTTTCTCCAGAACTATATCTTGCTGCATTTGCTAAAATATTAATTAATGCCCTATTTAAATTAAAACGATTTCCCTTAAAAAACATTAATTTTGTAGTATTAATAATTTTGAAATCAACCTTTGCATTATTCATTACAGATTTCGCCTCTACTGACAGATCACTTAAAAAATCAGGTAAATATATCTGTTCCCCATAATCTTTATCTTCAATTAGTAATCTTGAATAATCAATCATTGAACTAAAGTATCTTTCAAAAATCACTATACTGTTATTCATTGACTGAGTATATTCCTTCTGTTGATCAGTCAGGTTAGTTAATTCAAGCAACTCTAAATTTCCCTTTAGTACTGTTAAAGGAGTTTTTACATCATGAGCTAATGCACTAACTTGAAAAGATAAATCTTCCTTCTCCCTTCTCTCTGATTTGAGTAAATTAGTTAACTCGTCGTCCTTTTGATATAATACAGAGAGAATTTCATCGAACTCTTGTATTTGAGCGGGAATGTTTTTTTCTTTAAATGTTAACTGCCCCATGTTTAAAGCTTTTTTGTATAAGTAGAAAATTTTTTGAAAATTCTTTTATTAATCTTGTAAGTGACCAAATGAGTAAAATCGTTTCGAAAACGAAGAAAAATAAATAAGAAAATAGATTAAATGAAATGTGACGCAAATTCGGATTAACAAACTCAGGTATCATGGGTTGCCTGACAGTAAGTACAATCTCTGAATTAGCATAATACCCATAATACACCTCACTATTACTTACAGATTCATTTTTATCAAAAACTTCTCGATAGGCAGGCAAATCCTTTTTTTGATAATTACCCTCTTCAATTGTACCTGTCTTGCGATTAAATACAACATAGTCAAATATAGAGTTATTCATTGCTTGAACTACATCACTTAAATTGCTGGTATCACTCACTGAAATTTCAATTTTAGAGTCGTATACATTTAATTGTCCTGTAAAAACAAGCAAATAAGTAAATATAAAAAATAAAAGTATACTCAGTAACGTACCTGTTACTAGTTCTAAAACAGTCCTTATTATACGTCCTCTAATTGTACTATTCTTCTTAATCATGCCACTTGTATCCCATACCTCTAACTGTTTTTATAGGATTAATTCCATAGGATGAGAATTTTAATCTTATTTGATAGATATACTCAGATATTGAACGAAAGAGGGTTTCAGCATCATCATCATAAACGTTTTCATATATATCTTGTACAGTAAAAATTTTTCTTGGATTGCTAGATAATAGCTCTATGATATCATATTCCCTACTTGTAAAGGCAAGACTATCTCCATTAATACAAACAATTTTTTCTTGTAAATAAATCGTTATTGGAGATAATTCTCGAACAATTTGATTACTTAATTCACCTTGTTTGTATCGTTCTTCTCGTTTAAGATTTGCAGCAACTTTGGCAATTAATTGATTGATGCTGAAAGGTTTTGTAATATAGTCATCTCCTCCTAAATTCAATCCTGATACTATATCTTCTTCGGTATCTTTTGCACTAACAAAAATAATAGGGGAGCTTACTTTATTTCTAATCTGCTTACAAATTTGCATACCATCTATATTAGGCATCATTACATCTAATAAAATCAAATCAAATCCTTTGAAATTATTAATATTGATTGGTACGGTGACTTCTTGATACGTCGTTACCTGATAGTTTTTCATTTCTAAAATAGTTCGCATCAGTTTCAAAATTTCAAAATCGTCATCTACAACTAATATCTTATACATTCTATCACCTCAAAAAATTTTAGAGAACTACCTGCAAAGCTCCGTATTCTTGACAAAGAATAGTTTCAATGCATCAATTTGTAATTGTTCTTTATTTTTTAAATTAAATTTTTAGAAACTAGTACAAATCTATTTTACACTATCTTGAACAAAATTCGTAATATTTAATAATCTAATTTGAGTGCCGTCAATGTCATTTCTTATCCAGCAGGAATATCCATAACTTTCCCATCTATATGTGAATAATCCTTCCCCTTAAGTTCTCCAAGGTAATGTTTCAATGATTCTTGATTATTTTAATCTATACCCTCATCACCTACTGAAGCAACAATTATTGAACCTTGACATTTGAGATTGTATCAGAGAAAATTCAGATTTTATTCAGAGAAAAAATCATCTTTACACTGCTAGTGAAATTCAAATTTAAGAAAGAATCAATTTCTAAAATTTTTCATGTCCTAAAAAAACGGAATACGTTTTGAACTTGTTCAGATTATTTTCTATCCCTTCTTCCACTTATGCCCAGCCCAGCCTGCCAAAACAAGTAAAGCAAGGTTAAAAATGATAAAGAAATGTGACCTTTTCAACTTTTCTTTTCAAGATAGGTTGAGTATTCCTATCCTCCTCATCCTCAAAAAGAATTTTAGGTAATTTATAATACCGTTCTGAAGTTTGGTATTGATTTGCGGTAATTCGTTTCATAGCGCTCCTCCAAGTTCTTTGAGTATTAAATCTCCACTTGATTTCAATCGAACCAAGCCACTTTTTTCTAATTCAGCCATACGAGAGATGGCTTCAACAATATCAATTCTCATTTCACGTACTAAAAATGAAATGACAATATAGCGTGATGATTGTAATTCTTTTATCATTTTCCCTCCTGAAAATAAAAAAAGGAGAACAATATTCAACTGTTCTCCACGATAAATTTGTTAAAAAGAAAAACCCTGCCAAATTAATTTTTGGTAGGGTTTTTGGTAGGAAACTAAATTAATTTATCAGTTTCTAAAATGTGTTCACAATTCTAAAAGGCTGATACTATAGTATTCCGAATTCTAATTGGTATATGCCTCTTATTTAAGAGTAACTGAAGCTCCAGCTTCTTCCAATTTAGCTTTGATTTCTTCAGCTTCTGCAGTTGCAACGCCTTCTTTAACAAGTGCTGGTGCACCGTCAACAAGTTCTTTAGCTTCTTTAAGTCCAAGACCAGTGATTTCACGTACAACTTTGATAACGCCAACTTTTTTGTCGCCTGCAGATGTCAATTCAACGTCGAATGAATCTTTAGCAGCACCAGCGTCAGCAGCTCCAGCTGCAGCAACAGCTACAGGAGCAGCTGCAGTTACACCAAATTCTTCTTCGATAGCTTTTACAAGGTCGTTCAATTCAAGGATTGAAGCTTCTTTAATTTCAGCAATAATGTTTTCAATGTTCAATGCCATTGTTATTTCCTCCAAATATGTTTTAAATTTATAATAGATTTTCGTAGCTAGGCTACGCTGCGTAGCTTAAGATTAAGCTGCGTCTTCTTTGTTGTCTGCAACCGCTTTGACTGCAAGAGCAACGTTGCGCACTGGCGCTTGAAGTACAGAAAGGAGCATAGAAAGAAGTCCTTCGCGGTTTGGAAGAGTTGCAAGAGCAAGAATCTCTTCTTTAGATGCGACAGCGCCTTCGATTGCACCACCTTTGATTTCAAGTGCTTCAGCGTTTTTAGAAAAGTCGTTCAAGATTTTCGCTGGTGCGATAACATCTTCGTTAGAAAATGCTACTGCAGATGGTCCAACAAATACTGATGCAAGATCTTCAAGACCAGCTTTTTCAGCTGCACGACGCAAGATTGAGTTTTTAATCACTTTATACTCAACTTCGCTTCCACGAAGCTCACGACGAAGAACTGTATCTTGCTCAACTGTCAAACCACGAGCGTCTACAACGACGATAGATGCAGCAGCTTTCATTTTCTCAGCTACTACGTCAACTAGTTCCGCTTTTTTAGCAATAATTGCTTCACTCATTAGTGTGTTCACCTCCGTTATTATTTTGCTTGGGTAAATTTTTCAAAAGAAAAACGCGCCCAAACCTAGACACGAAAGTACAATACGCTTCTTTTTACATGATACGTTTTGTCCTCGGTAGGATACTTATGAGTCGAACTCCCCTACTGTCTTAGGCAGTTTTTTCAAACCGTATATAAGTATAGCATAGTCAAAAAAAGAATGCAAGATTTTTGCAAACTTTTTTAAAATTTTTTCGTGATTTTTCTTTTAAAGTTCTACTGTTAAGACTTGACCTTGCTTAACAACCTGTTCTCCGCCGATATAGACATCATCAACATCACTTGATTTAACAGCATAAACCAGGTGAGAGAGCATATTTTCTTGGGGTTGAAGATGGATTTTCCCTTGTGGTTGGATGACCAGAAAATCTGCTTGCTTGCCAACTTCCAGACTTCCTATCTGTTCGTCCATTCCAAGAACCTTAGCACCTTCTATCGTTAGAGCTTTGAGGGCTGTGGCGATTGGAAACTGGCTGGCATCTCCACTCTTCATTTTCTGTAAGAGAGCTGCTGTTCGTCCTTCCTCAAACATATCAAGGTTGTTGTTGGAAGCAACTGAATCTGTCGCAATTCCCACAGCCACTCCTGCTTTTTGGAGTTGGATGATTGGAGCGATTCCTGAGGCCAGTTTGAGGTTACTGATAGGATTGTGAGCGATAGCCACTTGAGAAGTTGCCAAACGTTCAATTTCTCGATCGTTTAATTCGACCCCGTGAGCAAAGACAGATGGATGATCTAAGTAACCCAGTTCTTCTAAAAAGGCTAGAGGACGTTTGCCGTATCGTTTTAGGATAATTCCTGACTCCTCCTTGGTCTCCGCAACATGGATATGGATAGGAATATTCAACTCTTTTGCCATATCTAAGCTTTCTGCCAGCAAGTCTCTACTACAGCTGTAAGGAGAATGTGGTGCTACCATAACCTTGAAATTTGGATTTTCATATCCTAAAATTTCCTCAATAATTGCTCGAGTTCTTGCAATGGTCTCAGCAGTTGTTTCTGCCCCTGAAGAAAAGAGGGTCGGCGAGAAATAACAACGCATCTTGGAATCTTTCACTGCCTGATAAATCCGTTCAATATCCACACCATTGGGATTATACATATCATTAAAGGTTGTTGTTCCTGACTGGAGCATCTCTGTCAGAGCTTCTTTGACCGCCTTGGTAGTCATGTCAGGAGTAAATCCTGCTTCTGCAGGCCAGATATAGTCATTGAGCCATTCATGGAGATTGCTATCATCTCGAATTCCTCTCAATCCTGTCATAGCAGAATGGGTGTGACAATTGACCAAACCAGGCATAATCCAGGCTCCCTGATAGTCTATAATCTGCTCAGCTTGCTCTAAAATCTCTGACTGCTCTTGACCAACATAGACGATTTGAGAATCCTTAACGGCTAAGATTCCATCTAGATAAACATGGAAATCTTTGTCACAAGTCACGATATTTACATGCTGATAGACTTTCATTCTAGGCTCCTTTTCTAAAAGACAATTTATACTCAAATTCAAACCACTTCAGATTCACCTTGCCGTAGATATATGGTTACTGACTTCGTCAGTCTTATCTACAACCTCAAAGCAGTGCTTTGAGCAACCTGCGACTAACTTCCTAGTTTGTTCTTTGATTTTCATTGAGTATTACAGTGAATAATTTTTCTAGCTATTGTAACAAAAAAGTCACCCGAAGGCAACTTTTTTCGTTCATAAGATTTTAAAATAGAAAGGCTTATTCAGAGCTAAAAGCGGCAGCTTGCTGCATTTGGTAATACTTGCCTTTTCGAGCCATGAGGTCCTGATGATTGCCATGCTCCACAATATCGCCATCCACCAAGACAAGAATCAAATCTGCATCCTGAATAGTTGACAAACGGTGGGCGATGATAAAACTTGTACGCCTCTTCATGAGTTTAGCAAATGCATCCTGAACTAGCACTTCTGTCCGTGTATCGATGGAGGAAGTTGCCTCGTCTAAGATAAGAATCTTAGGGATAGCTAGAAAGACTCGGGCAATGGTCAAAAGTTGGGCTTGACCGACAGAGAGAGATTCTCCCGCATTTTCCAACTTGGTATCATAGCCTTGAGGTAGCTGTTGGATGAAAAAGTCTGCATTGGCTGCTTTGGCAGCAGCAATCACTTGCTCCCGACTGGAATCAGGATTTCCAAAGGAAATATTGTCATGAATGGTCCCTTGCTTGAGCCAGGTTTCTTGGAGCACCATTCCAAACTGCTGGCGTAAAGAGGCACGACTATAGTCATAAATGGATTTCCCATCCAGCAAGATATCTCCAGAGTTAATGGGATAAAAACGCATGAGAAGATTGATAAGGGTTGATTTTCCAGCACCTGTCGGACCAACAATAGCTACCTTGCTACCAGCTGGAATAGCGATAGATAAGTCCATAATCAAAATTTTTTCAGGATTGTAGCCAAAAGAGACATGTTTAAAGGAAATAGCTCCCTTAACTTGGTCACTAGTCAAGATTTCCTTGCCTGTTTCAGCCACCTCAGGACTTTCTAAGACAGCATAAACACGCTCTGCACAAGCCAGAGCACTTTGCAACTCAGCTAGCACTGAAGAAATATCGTTAAAAGGCTTGGTGTACTGTTGAACATAGTTCAAAAAAGTCACTAAGCGCCCAATGGTCAAGGTAGAGCCTATCATGATACGATAAGCTCCCACTCCAGCTAGAAGGGCATAAATGAGCGCATTGACAAAGCGAGTCGAAGGATTAACCGTTGAAGAATAAAAGATAGCTGACTGCGAATAACCTGCATAGTTGGCATTCGCCTCGTGCAGCCTTTGGATAAATTCTGCCTGAGCATTAAAGGACTGGATAATGGTTTGCTGGCTCAACGATTCTTCAATCAACTGAGTCTGAATTCCCCTCGTCTCTGTTTGCTTTTGGAAGAGATGATAGGAGCGTCTGGCAATAAAGCGTGAGATTACCATAGACAGTGGCGTCAACAGCAAGACCAAGAGAGTCATGAGGAGATGAATTTGAAGCATGGCTAGAATACTAACCAAAATCATCAAGACACCAATGAAAAATTGGTTAAAAATCATGGTCAAGCCAGCTGCCAACTGTTCTATATCCGTGGTTACACGACTAACCATCTCTCCACTTCCTTGTCGATCCACAAAGGCAATCGGTAAACGATGAAGTTTATGGATGATTCGCTCTCGCAAATCTTTAGTATAAGAGAAGATTAAGCGATTATAGAGGAGAGGATTGGCCCACTGTACAAGGGTATTTCCTATGACTACCAAAACCATCTGAATGAAAATCTGCCAAAAAACTGGTGAAGAACCAGCCACAAGAACCTGGTCAATGACCTGGCCAATCAAAATAGGTAGGTAAATTGATAAGGCAACTTGGGCAATAGTTCCTAGAAAGGCTAGGAAAAGGAGGAAGGGATGGCTTGCTAAATCTTTTGCCAAACGTTTGAGCGTCTGGTTTGCAGTTTGTCGTCTCATACTAGTCCTCCTTACCATGTTGGGATGCATTGATTTCGCGAAAAACTTGACTGGATTTCATCAAGTCCTCGTGCTTGCCGATAGCTAATAGATCACCTTTTTCTAAGAGGAGAATCTGGTCAGCCATCTGGAGTGTCGAAGTCCGTTGAGAAATCAAAATTAAGCTCGTATTTGGCAGGTTTTCTCGGATAGCTTTCAATAGCTTGGACTCGGTAATGGTGTCGAGGGCCGAAGTCGCATCATCTAGGATGAGAAACGGAGCCTTACGCAATACTGCTCGAGCGATCGACAGCCTTTGTTTTTGTCCGCCTGAGAAATTTCGTCCTCCTGCCTCAACTAGGGCATCCAAGAGTCCTTCCTTTTCACTTACAAAATCCTTAGCTTGCGCAATCTCCAAAGCCTGCCAAAGTTCTTGGTCAGATAGTTCTTGATCTAAACCTATAGTCAAATTGGAACGAATGGTTCCCTTAAAGAGTTCGATCTTTTGGGGCACATAGGCAATCCAAGACCGCCACTGCTCAAGATTACGAGGACTAGATCCATCGCGATAAAGGTCTATGCTCCCCTTGTCTGCTGGATAAAGTCCAAGGATGAGTTGTACTAAGCTTGATTTACCAGAACCTGTTCCCCCAATGATACCAAGGATTTGCCCTTGCTTCATATCAAAGGAAATGTCTCTCAGAGAAGGCTGGGCCGCATCAGGATAGGTAAAGGTCAGTTCTTGAACTTGTAAAACCTGATCACTGGTAGCTTGCTTTTGTTCTAATTTTGAATGAATATCTTCTGGAGCCTCAGCAAAAACTTCCTCGATTCGCTTAGCAGAGATGTAAGACTGGTTGAGAGAATTGATCAGCATGGCTAGTTTGACCAATTCCACCAAAATTTGTAAGAGATAGTTGATAAGGGCAATCAGGGCACCCTGACTGAGTAAACCTCCTTGAATTGAAATATAGCCCTGCCAAATGATAACGAGGAGGGTTCCATTCACAATCAGATAGGTCAGAGGGGTTAATAAACTAGACCAGAAACCCGTCTTTTCTTGCAATCTAGCATAGACTTGGTTAAGGGTTTGAAAAATATGTAACTCTCGTTTTTCTTGACCAAAAGCACGAATAACGCGCATACCTTGTATTTGCTGACGCGTTTCTTGAACCAGTTGGTCCGTTTTCTTTCTGAGACTACTGTAGAGAGGATTGACCAGTCGAGAGAACCCTACAATAACAATGGTCAAAATGACAACCATGACCAAGAACCAGAAAGTCAGCTCAGCTGAAATGCGATAGGCCATAAAAATGGCTCCAAAAACGATAATAGGTGCTCGCAAAAAGAGGCGCAAGAATTGATTGATCCCAGTCTGAATCTGGTAGGTATCCGAAGTCAAGCGAGTCACCAAACTAGAAGTTGTCAAACGGTCTCTACTGTCCTTAGGTAAAGACAAAATATGACGATAAAGATCATCTGTCAGTCCTTTGGCAAATCCAACCGCAGCCTTAGCTGAGTAGAACTGAGCTATTAAGGCCACTACAACACCAATTACTGCAAAGATAAGAAGCAAACCAATCTGCATCCAGAGATGACCTTGATTTTTTTGGGGCAATGATTGGTCAACAATCCCAGCAATCACCATGGGAACCAAGAGCTCAAAAACAGCTTCTAACAACTTGAACAAAGGTGCTAAAATCGATTCTCTGATGTAGGGTTTAAAGTAAGATAGTAAGTGTTTCATAAATCCCTTCTATTCGTTTTCTAGAAATGAAGAAAGTGGGAAGCACCCACCATCTCTGATTTATTTGTTTAAGTAAGGTAGTAGATAGCCATAGCCTGCTTCTTCCATCTCATCCTTGGCCACAAAGCGCAAGGAAGCAGAATTGATACAGTAACGGAGGCCACCAAACTCACGCGGTCCATCTGTGAAAACATGGCCCAAGTGAGCATTCCCCGACCGAGAACGAACCTCAATTCGCTCCATTCCATGGCTGAGATCCTTGTAATAATGAATCAATTCCTTGGAAATCGGACGGCTAAAACTTGGCCAACCACAACCTGAGGCAAACTTATCCTTGGCAAAAAAGAGTGGCTCACCTGTCGTAATATCTACATAAATCCCTTCTTCAAAGGTTTGGTCATAGGCATTGGTAAATGGAGCCTCTGTAGCAGCTTCTTGGGTAACACGATAGGATTCTTCAGATAAACTGCCCTTTAACACCTCTTGACTAGGCTTTTCATAGTGAGAGGCATCAATCAATGGCTTCTCAGCATCGGTCACATCGATATGACAGTAACCTGAAGGATTCTTCTTCAGATAGTCTTGGTGGTAATCTTCAGCTAAAATATAGTGGCGAAGTTTCTCCACCTCTACTGCAATCTTTCGCCCAAGCATGCGCTCCTGCTCCTGCACCACTGTATAGATAGTTGGCAAGTCTGCTTCATCCTGGTAATAAATCCCGGTCCGATATTGGCGACCACGGTCATTTCCTTGTTGATTGACTGATAATGGATCAATAACACGGAAATAATAAAGTAAAATTTCTCTGAGTGAGACTACCTTCTCATCGTAAATTACTTGAACCGTTTCTGCATGGTCTGTTTCTTTGAGCAACTGGTAATTGGTCGTTTCGACTTGACCATTAGCGTAGCCAACACTGGTTGCTAATACGCCAGAAATTCGGGAAAAATACTCCTCTAAACCCCAAAAACAACCGCCTGCTAAATAAATTTCTGCCATCTTTATTTCTCCTTTATCAAGTTTTTAACTAATACTCTTCGAAAATCTCTTCAAACCACGTCAGCTTTATCTACAACCTCAAAGCGGTGCTTTGAGCAACCTGCGGCTAGCTTCCTAGTTTGCTCTTTGATTTTCATTAAGTATAAACTTCTTTTCAAAAAAAGGATAGGAAGCCCTCTGGTCGAGAGTTTCCCCATCCTATCTTCTATTCTTTATTTTGCTTCGACACGGACACCTTTGGTATCAACTTTCAAGTCATGAAGTTTTCCTTTGAAGGGTTGCTTTTCCAATTCTGCCTTAATCGTTGGCATCTTGTCATGAGAAGCCAAAACCATAACTGTCGGCCCAGCACCAGAGAGATAGGTTGCATAGGCACCATTTTCTTTGGCTACTTGCTTAATCGTCGCAAATTCTCTCACCAAGTCCTGACGATAGCGCTCGTGGAAGAGGTCTCCCTCGATTGCTTGCCCAGCGGTCACCATGTCTCCTGTCAACAAGGCAGCAACCGCCACATTGGCGATAGAACTAGCTGCAACAGCTTCCTTGTAAGACAATTTCTTAGGTAAGACGCCACGGCTGTCTCGAGTACGCAATTCATAGTTTGGAATGTAGGCTAGGAAATCACACTCTGGGAAATCTGCTACGATAGCAGAAACTTGTCCATCAACAGAGCTTGCAATAACGAGATTACCATAAATAGCTGGAGCCACATTGTCAGGATGCCCTTCAATCTTGGTCGCCAACTGCAATTTTTCATGATCCGACAAGTTTAGCTGACCCAGTTGGTTGGCTAGTTCAATCCCAGCTACAATAACCGAGCTAGAAGAACCCAACCCACGCGCCAAGGGAACATCACTGGTCATTTTCAAGCGTCTTGGTTGCAAGTCTGGTACAATTTGCAAAGCGATTTTGAGCAAGAGATTGCGCTCGTCATGTGGAATCCATTTGCCAATCTGGTGTTCAATCAGCCACTCATCTCGTTCTTCACATACCTCAATTTGAAGATACTTGGTTACAGCTACACCGACCGAGTCAAAACCTGGCCCGATATTGGCACTGGTTGCAGGTACAATAATCTTCATCTTATTCTCCTAGCACCTTGAAGGTATTCAAGAGGTCGAATTCTGAAACCTTCTTCAATTCAGCTGAGACATTTTCAAGTTGGGCTTTATTAATCTTGTGTGTGATGATAACGACACGCGCCTTGTCACCATCTTTTCCATCTTGGAGAATTTGCTTGAAGGAAATATCTTGAGCGTTGAAGATTTCAGCCAATTTCAAGACCTGACCTTTTGAGTCTGGAGCCAAGATTGAGAAGTAGTAGTTTGCTTTAACATCCTCAGGATTTGCCAAGACCAAGTCACGGCTATATTCGTTGAAGTCTTTGCCAATGGTACCATCATTCAAGCGACGAACGATACGGACAATGTCCGCCACAACACTTGTTGCAGTTGGTTTTTGACCAGCACCTGGCCCATAGTACATAGACTCACCAATACCGATAGATTCTACAAAGACAGCGTTCATTACGCCATTCACACTGGCAAGTGGATGCGCTTTAGGAAGGAAGGTTGGAGTCACTTCTGCAGCAATTCCTGAAGGAGTTTCTTCGATAGAACCAACCAATTTCACTACATAACCAAGCTCTTGAGCTACAGCTACATCTTCTGGTGTGATGTTACGAATTCCCTTGTGGGCTACGTCATCGAAGGCAACCTTCATGCCAAAGGCAAATTGGCTCAAAATCACCATCTTGTAGGCTGCATCAATCCCATCTACGTCATTTGTCGGGTCACTTTCTGCAAATCCTAGACGTTGCGCTTCGGCAAGAGCATCATCGTAAGACCAGCCTTCTTCGACCATCTTGGTCATCATGAAGTTGGAAGTTCCATTGACCACGCCAAGGACACGAGTGATTTTGTCAGAAGCCAAGGAATTTGCCAAAGTACGAAGAATTGGAATCCCACCAGCTACTGCTGCTTCATAGTAAAGTGCTACCTTGTTAGCTTTAGCGATTTCTAACAATTCTGCACCATGGACAGCCAAAAGGTCCTTGTTAGCAGTAACAACGTGTTTCCCAGCTTCCAAGGCACGAGTGATAAAGGTCTTAGCTGGTTCGATACGCCCCATCAATTCCACTACGATGGTAATGTCTTGATCTGACAAAATGTCATCCACATTGGTTACAAAGTTAAAGTCATTCCCTGCTGCAAGCAAGCGATTCTTTTCATCTTCATCCTTGACCAATACCTTGGCAACTTCAATCTCTGAATGTGCTGATTGATTGATTTTTTCTCCATTTTCCTTTAGGAGGAAAGGCACACCACTTGCAACGGTACCAAATCCTAGTAAAGCAATTTTAACTGTCATGTTTGTCTCCTCGAAATTTTCTAATATAGCCATTATAACAGAATTTTGTGAAAATTCCTATTATAGTAAATCACTATTTCAATCTAGAAAAGAAAAAACGAATCAGACGATTCGCTCTTCTTAAAATCTAGAAATAGCTTTCCAGAAAGGATTATCCAATCTTTTGCAGATTAAGTACTGCATCGTGATTCATCAAGACTTGACCATACTCTTGCAAGACTGAGCGACTGATATCACTATCATCTGCAAACTCGCGCATACGGGCCAAAAGCCACGCTGGATATGGACTTGGATGATTTTCAATATCCACTAAAATGGTCAAATAATAGCGCTCATTCATCTTGTAGAGTTCAGAAGTTTCCATCTCAAAAGTCACTGTCTTGGCAAAAGTAACCAAGTCAGCCAACTTAGCAAAAGAAAGGATGTAATAGATGTAAGGCTCTTTCTTGCTCTCAGCTTCTTGTTCAGCCTGCTCTTGCTCTTCTTCCTTAGCTTCGACTTGCTCTAGAGATTGAATCGCTTCGATGTCATCCTTGGTTTTGTCTGCGATGCTTTTTTCCAAGGTTTTGATAAATTCATCTGGCGACATTTGGGCTAATTCTTCCATATCTGGTAAATCCGATAAGTCTTCAAAATCTAGATTTTGGTCAATCTTTGATTTGGTTACAAAGACATCTACCTTATCAGGTTTTGGAGTCACACGGAAACTCAACATGCCTGTATCCAAAAAGCTCTCAGGCATCTCTAACTCATCCAAGATGGCATAAAAGAACTCTTCTGTTTTTTCTTGAGGAACGAGAAAGTCAGCAATCTCCATTCCTCGATCCATCAAATCCTCTAAAGACATCGTGATTTTTAAAGTTGTATCACTGATTTGTTTCATTTTCATTGCTAGTAACCTCATACTTTCAGTTCTATCTATTATACTAGATTTTTACGATTTTATCAAAAGAAGGCTCCTCTGTCGGGATAGATTTTCCATAGGGTAACTTCTGTAGAAGACTCTAAAAGAAAATTTCTGCAGACAAATAGAAAAAGCCTTCAAAATCGGCTCTTAGCCAACTTTGAAGACCTAATACATCAGAAAGCTTATAGTTTAAAGGTTGCTACACCGAGGATAGAACGATTTAAGTTTCGAAGAATTTGAAGACTTTGCTCAAATTTCTTATAACGAGTCACTCCGTATTCTTCAACAAGAAGGACTGTATCTCTTTCTAAAAGAGATGGCACATCTTGTAAATCTACAAAATGCATTCCTTTTAAAGTCTCTTGATTTTGTTTCAATTTATCTAGGATAGCTTTGTTTGAGCTAACGATTGTTAATTCTTGTCCAGCATTTTTGTATGACAAGACATCTGCTAGGTTGGCAATTGTTGTGATCTCTGTTACAAAATCAATTTGATATTGAGAAAAATCACCTGCTCTATTGATTGTTGGATTAAAGAGATAAACCAATACATTTCCCATCACAACCAAAATCACACAGACTACTCCAATAACAGCTAAACGGAGAATCAAATTCTTCACATTCAATCCAAGCGCTGTCTCACCATTTGCATTCAATTCTTTAGAGTTGATGGTTTCCAATTTTTCAATTTTTACATTTGCATAAGTGTGTTTAAATTTCTCAATCAATCCATCAATTTTTCGCTCCAACAAGTCATTAGCATCTTTACTTGGTGTCAAAATTTTCACACCAACCCCTGCATCGTCAATCATATAGTAGACGGTCAATTTTTTCCACCAATAGTCACTTGTAGAATTTTTCAAGGTTGTCTCTGTCGTATCCAATTCACTGGCAATTTTTTTCAACTCACTCGGCTCTACATCATTGAAAAGATAAGCTCCATTCAAATTCCCATCAATCAATTTTCCGTAGAAATCACTATAACCACCAATTTGATGATTCAAAATCGTTTTAGCTGAATCTTCTGGAGGGGTGATTTTATAGCTGATATAAGTTGAATAACTTGTTGTGTCTTTGACAGTGTTTTTATTCTTAACTGCTTTAATTGTAAATGGTACAGCAATGAGAGCAAATAAAGCGATGAGAGCTAGAATATTTGCTTTTCGTTTTTTATAAAGATTTGCAAACAAATCAGCTACTGAATAATGTTCAAACATGATTTTTTTCTCCTTTGTTTAGTAGATACTGGTTCTCTTTTGTAAGCATTTTTGCTACGAATATAATCACAAGAACAATTCCCCAGAATTGCATTGTAAATAAATTGAAGAAACTTTCTGAAAAGCTACTTCTCGGCATAAAGAATAGATTATTCAAGATGAGTAGGGACAAGGCAAATAGGATTGTTCTTGAACGATAGGCTACTTGCAGCATGGCTATAAATAACATACCTAGCAAGAGACTAAGTAGAAAGACTCCTATCATACCATAGTCTGTATACAACTCCATGATATAACTACTTCCGATACCATGTCCTTTCAAGTATTCCTTGTTCAAGACAAGATAGGATAGATTATGGGCATAACTATTACTATCAATAGCTAGTTCCACACTATTGGTTGTATGTTCAAAAGCTTTTCCTCCGAAAATGGCCCCCAAACTCCCCCTTGCAAAATAATCAAGAACAGGACCAAAAGTAAAATTACGGAAATCTCGGTAAGGGAGGCTACTGTTAAATAGAAAACCTCGAGCCAAAACACCAAAACTGGTTCCTTGTTTATAGATAAAGTCAAGCAGGATATCCCAGAAACCTGTATGGGAAACTTGGACATTATCCCGTACATAATTGAGCACTCCCATCGCTAACATGAGAATAGGAGAACCTACAAAAATCGCTAACTTCTCTTTAAACCCAATCCATTTTCCCTTTTCTGTTTGCTCCCGCATAAAGTAATAAACGAAAGCAAATAAAATACTTAAAATAAAGGGATTGCGTGTCCCGATTGCTAAATGAATAGTATTAGCTGCAATAAAGGAGACAAGCACTACTGTTGCCTGCCATTTCTTTGGCTTGGTTGCCAAATACATACACATTGCATAGACCGTAAATGTTGATAAGATATAGGTAAAATAAGGCAGTTTACTTTCAAAGTTTGCATAGTAGGTATAGTAGGAAGTCTGCAAGCGATACAGGAGTCGTTCAAATAAGCGAATAAAATAGAAAGGATAGGTTAGAAGAAAAACTCCTAGCGATACAAAGCGCAACCGCTTGATGTAAACCTCTTTTAGAGAACTTTCTATCTTCGATACTTGTATTTTCTTTCTAGCTATAAAATAGCGAGCTAGGAGCCCCCCTGTGGTCAATCCCAATATCGAAACCATGACAACTATAAAGGCAAAACGATAGGCTATGGGATGATAGGTATCCAAAGCGCCATCTCTAAAATAATCAATGGTCGGCCTTGATACCAGAAATACAAAAATAGTTAAAAAGAAAATAAAATGGATTAAGTAATACTTGATATCATTCCAACAAGCAATTAAGCTACTAACCAGTAAGAACAATAAAGTAGAAAGCAAGCTAACATTGTTATTATTAAACAGATATACAATTCCACTTACTAGCGTCAAGGCATAACTGACTATGGTCAAACTAAATAATAATCGTTTTCCATCAATCACTTGCTCACCCCCGTTCTAATGTAATTTTTTAGATTTTTCAATATTTTTTAGTAATAAGAATCGGTATAAGGAAATATTTATGAATAGAGCCAAAGCACTAATTCTTCTCCCCTTACGGAAAATTGGATTCCTAGCAATAGCAAAGGCATGGCCTTTTAAAAAACGATGAATCTGGGAATAGGCTTCAAACTGTTTATACTGATCATCTAGTAACATCTTATCCAGAATAAAAAAGTAGGCATAGGCCAATCTGAAAAAAGCAACCTCTTTCAAATCCGGATAGTTTTTCACAACTTCATTGTAAAACTTTTGGTAGATATCAATATAGGCTAAATCCTTCTCTGCATAGGGTTTAGTCGTAATACTATCCCCTCTATGGAAATAGTAATAATAGGGTTTGGTATTAACAACGTACTTCTTAGCCAACTTGATTAAATCAAAATGATAATAAGCATCTTCATAAATCAATCCCTTTGGAAAGGATAGGGCAGTTGCAATCTCTCTCTTGACTAGCTTATTGCAGATCGTTCCAGGTATTTTTTCACCTATGAGGTATTCCCTCAGAAATGTTTGGGAATCACAGACAAAATAGTCATCCTGATTGGCTGACTGTGGACTTTCATCATTAGCATAGACATTCATAACACCACAGCTCGAAACATCCGCATCTTCTTGAATTAATTGCTCATATAAGCTCTGAATCATTTCCGGATGGATATAATCATCTGAGTCAATAAAAATCAGATAATCCCCATGAGCCTGCTTCATTCCATCGTTTCGCGCTTGTGACAAGCCTTCATTCTTTTTATGAAGCACTGACACCCTATCATCTTGTTCAGCGATTGAATCACACAAGCGACCACTTTCATCCGTTGCTCCATCATCAACAAGAATGATTTCCAGATTTTTATAGGTCTGCTTCTGAATGGAAGCTATCGATTTTTCTAGGTACTGCGCCACATTATAGACTGGCACAATCACACTAATTAATGCAGTTTCCATGCTACTCCTCTAATAGTTTTTCTACTTGTTCGATTTGTTTGGCAATTGTAAATTGTTGAATAAATTGACTAGCCTCATTGACATCGAAGTTTGAGGCAGATATCATGTAGTTCGTAATTGCCTGAGCTGCCTCTTGATTGCTCTCAATGATTTGTCCAAATCGTCCTTCTTGGGATAATTCCTCAGCACCTCCAACATCCGTAGATACAAAAGGAAGTCCCAGACTCAAGGCCTCCACATACACTCCAGGAAAACCTTCTTGTTTAGACATAGACAAGAGAACTTTCATCTGAGACAAATACTGATAAGGATTTTTTTGATAACCAAGGAAATGTACATAGTCTTCAAGCTCATACTCTTTGACTCGTTTTTTCAGTTCCTCTTCCATATCACCAGCCCCGATAAAATAGAGATGATAGTTTCTTCCCTCTCGGTGTAATAATCGTATCACTTCCACCACACGGTCAGAACCCTTATTTTCCTCAATCCGTCCAATGGTACAGATACTTTGAGGAGCAATCTCGATATCGATCTTCTCTTGAGATTTTTCTAGAATAGTCTTAAAATCATAACCATTGTAGACCGTCTGTAATTTCGAAGCATAGTCTGGATAGACTTCCTTGATAGAATGACTGGTCTTTTTTGAAATTCCTACAATGGTATCCGCAGCATCCAACTGGCGTCTATGTGATTCTCTTTTGGAGCTATCCTTAATAAATTCTTCGATACTTCCATGAATCCAAGAGATTTTCTTGACTTCTTTTCTTTTAGAGAACAAAAGTGGAGGATTCATAATGGTAAAGGAAACTTCAACATCATAGTCATCTTTCACCAGTATGCGACGTGTCAATCTTGGAAAATAAATTCTCATTCTCCACAAAAGAGCTCGAATCCATCTGGATTGGCGATAATCCTGAAGGGATTTTAAAATGCGTACATGCTTAGGAACAGATTCGTATCCCTTATCAAAATGTTCCATTTCAAGAATATCAATATCATACTTTTCTGGATCTAGATTTGAAACAATGGTAGATAGAATCTTTTCTGCACCACCCCCGAGAGAAAAAGACCACATAAAAAATAAGATTTTTTTCTTAGCCACCATATTCTCCCTTGTATTCTGTATAAGACTTATCCATATCAGCGATGACAGCATCATGATGTGGTAGCTGCTTGTCTGCTGGTGGAGGTGTCATGTAGTCTCCAAAAGCAGTGCTGAGATAGGCATCGTAGCCAACTGGGATGGGCATCTCTGTCTCTTCAAATGGCAAGAAGAGATTATCTTCAAAGGATGCGATTTGGTACTTATTTCTCATGTAGCCAGGCCCTGAGCATAACTCCGTGATTCCATCGCTCTCAGCTAGACCATACTTGGTCATTTCTTTTTCAGCTTTTTTCCAAATGCGATAACGAAGAGCTTTTGGCGTCAAACCGAGTAGAATGCGACTTCCCCATTTCATAAGTGCACCATGCTTTTCTGGAATAGTTTGGGCACAAAAGAGTGAATAGATCAAAGCCCAGCGAACCTGCTTTTTCCGCTCAGATGGATTTTTAGGATAATAATCCAAAGGCAAAACATCCAAGGCCAGACCATGTGGCAAATCCAAATCCTGCTGATAAGGTTTGATACAGGTGGTTTCCTTGTCACGAATGGTAATAAAAAGATTGCGGTCGACAAAATCCTTATTACTCTTTGACAAGAAATAACGCTCATCTGCATAACGAGGCCATAATTCTGCTAATTTCTCATAATCTTTACGGGGCATAAAAAAGTCTAGATCGTCATCCCAAGGAATAAAGCCCTTGTTTCGAAGGGCACCAATAGCACCTCCTCCACAGAGATAACAGAGCAAATCATGTTCTTTACAAAAGGCCACAAAATATTCAGCCATCTCCAGACTACGAGCCTGAATTGCTTTTAAATCAGTCATATTGTTCATTATTCTTTCTATCGTATCGTTTCATTATACCACAAATAAGGGATGAAAATCTATTGCAGACTGTAAAAAATCAAAGCCTGACTGCTAGATAAATAGCCTTCAAACTTTGATTTTTCTGTCTTAACTTATCTCATTCCCATTTGAGCTAGCTTGGTTTGATATTTATTTTGGTCTACTAAGAGTGCCTGTCCTCCATAGACATCATAGGCATCGACCCAATCACCTAGTTCTGGAACTGTTAATCTCTCAATGCCATTTTGCGCTCCATCTAGGAAGGATAAACCATTGGTCAGTAGGAAACTATACGGAACATTCGTAGAGGTCATCCCAAAGACCTTACCAAGTGCTTCTGATCCAGTAAAGAGTTTGGTTGGATCCTTGAGTTGTTGTAGAACAGCTGTCAACACTTGCTGTTGTCTCTTGGTACGACCATAATCACCTTCGTCATCATCACGGAAGCGAGCATAATTTAGCAAGGTCGAACCGTTCATCTGCTGTTTCCCAACTTTGATAGTCTGGGTTGGTGACTCTGTTTCCGTAGCATGTAAATCATCTCCGACTGTAGCTTCGGTTAAAGGTTGACCTTCTAAGGTTGAGAATTTGGCATCAATCGTCACACCATCAGGAAATAGAGTGTCAATAGCGGTTGCGAAGGCCTGAAAATCTACCAAAGCGTAATATTTAATATCCAAGTCAAAATTATCTTTCAATACTTGGCGAACCATTTCTGCCCCTTTTTGGCCTTCTTGTTCCCCTAGTTCATAGGCCACATTCAATTTATTATCGGATTGTTTTCTACCGTTAATGACTTGGCTATAACCGTCTATATAAACCAAATTATCACGCATGAAGCTGACCAGCTTAATTTTCTTATCTGAGCCACCAACATTTAGTACCATAATAGAATCCGTTCGCGTCTCAGCACTATTTTGGCCAATCCGTCCATCCGTTCCCATAATCAAAATATTGACCCCATCCTTGGTATCTTGACCATGAAAAACTTCTACTTGAGCTGCCTTAGCATTGGCAGGTTTGGTTGGATCCGCATTTGAATAACCTTTTAGGAACATAAAAATCATGCCAAAACCGACACAGGCTAGAAGAGCAAGTAATCCTGCAAAAATGCGCCCCCAACGAATCTTACGTTTTTTGGACTTAACCTTTGAAAGAGAATGACTTTTCTGATATTTTTTTGCACGACTTCGGTTACCATAGGATGGAAGAGGAGACTGATTGACTGGTTCCCTGAAAAACTCTTCCATATCGTGATTTTCATTATAAATTTCTGGAGAAGCTTCACTACTGCTAGCCATATTTAACTTACCTTGCAAGTAAGCAAACTCCTTTTTCTCTCGCTCATTGAGGTAATGAATGTTCTTAAAAAGATAGTCATAACGCAACTGCTCGTGATGGCTTAAAGGATTTTCTTTGCTCATCTTCTCTCCTTTCCATGGTCTGATATTGGATAAATAGGATAGGCACCCAGTACTTTATACTGGATTCCAATCGCTTCTAATTCTTTTTGGGCAAAGTGGACCAGATTCTTATCGGCATAATCCACATCGATAATGAAAAAGTATTCGCCCAGTGCTGTCTTGAGTGGACGACTTTCAATTTTTGTCAGGTCAATTCCTCTCCAAGCAAAGGTCGAAAGAGCCTTGTAGAGGGCACCGGGAAGGTTGTCCGGTAAGGTCAAGGCCAAACTCATTTTTTCAGTTTCTGCTTGCAAAGGAATGGCTGCACCTTCAGCTCCCAAAACCCAGAAACGTGTGAAATTAGCTTCCATTTCTTGAATATCTTCAGCAATCAGTTCTAAACCATATTCTTCAGCAGAACTTCTTGGTGCAATGGCTGCATAAGGCTGGTCTGGATGTTCGGAAATAAAACGGGCCGCATAAGCTGTACTAGCTGTTACCTCGATTTGGGCCTCTGGATATTGTTCATCGATGAATTTCTTTCCTTGAGCCAAGGCCTGTGGATGTGAAAAAATCTTTTCAATCTTAGTATGACCTGGAATCACCATCAACTGCTGATGAATAGGCTGAACGATTTCTGCAACTGCTTGAATGCGAGCCTGATGAAAAAGGTAGTCCAAGGTTTCATGAACACTACCCTCAATAGAATTTTCAACTGGCACCACAGAATAGTCCACTAATCCTTGCTCATAGGCCTTGATGACATCTGTAATATTGGCAAAGGCCTGCAATTCCTCCTGAGGAAAAGCTGTCTGCACAACATGGTGTGAAAATGATCCCTTGGGACCTAGATAAGCAATTTTCATCTCAGTTCCTCTATAATTTCCTCTGGGCTTAACTTGGTCACATCCAAAACCCGACTGGCCACTTCCTCATACCAAGCCTGTCTTTCTTGAAAAATAGCTGCTAATTCTTCCTTGCTATTATTTAGAAAAAGCGGACGCTGATTGTCCTTATCAGCTGATATGCGTTGGTAGAGGGTTTCAAAATCAGCTTTCAGATAGATATTATCAGAATTGGTTTTGAGTAAGTCGCGATTTTTCTGAGAAATGACTACTCCTCCACCAGTTGACACAACTTTGTCTCTTTGTAGTAACTCAGCTAGGACTTCAGACTCTACCTGACGAAAGGCTTCTTCTCCCATTTCGGAGAAAAATTCCGCAATAGACATGCCTAAGCGCTTCTCTATCAGATCATCCATATCAAGGTAATTAGGGTCCAAGCCTCTTGCAATAGTCGATTTGCCAGCCCCCATAAATCCTAGTAATATCTTAGCCATGAATCAAGCTCTCCAAATCATCAAAGAAGCTAGGATAGCTGGTATTGATGGCTTCAGCACGGTCAAGCTCCACTTCTCCATCTGCAACCAAGAGGGCCGCGATAGCCGTCATCATGCCGATACGGTGGTCCCCAAACGTATTGACTCTAGCACCGTGAAGGGCTGACTTCCCTTTGATAATCATTCCATCTGCCGTAGGAGTAATATCTGCTCCCATACTATTTAAGGCGTCTGCCACAACCTGAATGCGATCTGTTTCCTTAACCTTAAGTTCCTCAGCATCCTTAATAACTGTTACACCTTGAGCTTGGGTCGCAAGAAGAGCAATAATGGGCAATTCATCAATCAAGCGTGGAATCAAGGCACCACCAATCTCTGTTCCTTTCAAGTCAGAAGACTCAACAGTCAAAGTAGCAGATTTAGCAACTGGATCAATTTCAGTTATTTCTAGTTTTCCACCCATGGCGCGAATGACATCAATGATACCTGTACGCGTTTCGTTGATGCCCACATTTTTAAGCACCACACGAGAGTTTGGAACAATCAAACCTGCGACCAACCAAAAGGCTGCACTGGAAATATCTCCTGGAACAACCACCTTTTGTCCTGTCAATTTTTGTGGTCCTTGGACTGTGATTTTTTTGCCCTCCACACTTAAATGGCCACCAAATTGTTGCAACATATCTTCAGTATGATTACGGGTGCACTCTTTTTCGATAATTACGGACTCTCCCTGAGCCTGCAGGGCCGCAAACATCAAGGCTGACTTGACTTGGGCAGAGGCAATTGGCAACTCATATTGAATAGGTCTTAGGATTTTCGTCCCTTTTAAACGCAAAGGAGGCAAGTCTCGCTCAGTTTGCCCTGAAATGTTAACACCCATTTTTTTCAGCGGAATCGTCACACGGTCCATAGGACGTTTGGAAAGACTGTCATCTCCAAACATTTCTACTTCAAAGTCTGCACCAGCAAGAACACCTGAAATCAGACGAATCGAGGTTCCAGAATTTCCCATATCAAGGGCATTTTGCGGCGCTTTTAATCCATCCATGCCTACACCTTGAATAGTAATAACCCCATCTTTGTCCTCAATTTCAACACCAAGGTCACGAAAAACCTGCATGGTCGAAAGAACGTCTTCGCCACGCAGAATATCATAAACCTTGGTCTCACCCTCAGCCAAACTTCCAAAGATAATGGAACGATGACTAATAGACTTATCACCTGGAACTCGGATACTGCCATGTAAGTGGCTAATGTTTGTTTTTAGTTTCATACTGGACCTCATACTTGCAATACTTTTACCTATTTTATCATAAAAAGCCAGAAATTCCTTAAAAATTTCTGACTTTATGATAGTTATTTTCTTATTTTAGCAATTCTTTTCATTTTCAATTTACCAACTATCTGAAGAACCACCACCATCAAATCCACCGCCACCCCAATCATCTGAAGACCAAGATGAACTAGAACTACCAGAATCATATGAATCTGATCCACCATAAGAACTTGACTGTACTCTTTGTAAAGCATAGTAGCTTTTTGTGAGCTCGGAAGTCCAAGAAGCATTCCTCACAAAATCTTTATCGTTTGGATAGAGTTTCCCCTTCCCATTATAAGAGTATTGAGAGCGATTAAGCCTATCTAGGTGCTTTCTTTCAACTTCTGCGTAGTATGCTTCTATAAGTAATGTAGTCCAAGTGTCATTAGGGAGAAAACCTTTTGAGTCTGGATAGAGTTTGTTATATCCTTCGTACTGATATTGAGACCTAATTAAACGCTTATTTTTTTTATAGTCAGATTTACGTTCTTCAGTCCACGTATCATTAGGTACAAAGTCAGGAAAATCTGGATACAGCTTACCTTTTCCCTCGTACTCATACTTAGAAAAGCGGCATCTTTTTAAGTACTTGATCCACGTTGCTAAACTTAGTAAAAGAAAGAACAACAGATAGAACAATATCGGAAACGGAATGTAATCGAAGTACTTACTAAAGCCTTCATTATTTTTTAATGATTTTTCATAGCTTTTTGGAAGTCGATTATTTTCCTTCTTGTTTATGATTTCAGCTTTTCTAGACTCCGCTTTAGAAATGCCTACTAGAATTTTGTTAAGGGCATCAGTATATTTCCCTTCTTTCATGTACGGTTTAGAATCATTTAGTAAGGAACTGGCCTTAGAGTCAGTAAGCCAAATTGCTGCTTCGTTGGATGTTTCAATACGGAACTTCCTATCCTTTATAGCAATAGCAATTAAAATTCCACTGTTGGAATCTTGTTTCCCAACTTTCCATTTGCGTGCAACCTCATTGGCTACCTCTTCAATACTGGAGCCGTCCAGAGTATCTACAATATAAATACCCACTTGGGTTTCACTTCCAGCATTCATACTCTCTAACGTTTCTGCAACACTAGTGGTTAAATAACCGTTAGGATCGTAAATACCATTTAAAGGACGATCTGGAACAGCTATATTAGCCGCAACAATAGGCATAAAAAAGAATAAAGGGGTAATTAAGAGTATAAGTAACTTTTTCATAGAAGATACCCCACAAGACTAATCAGTTAAATTGACTTTAGGGACAACCTTTGCATCTTTCTCTGCTTCAATTAACTCAGCTCTTTGGAAACCAAACAAACTAGCTATCACACTAGTAGGAAAACGTCTAATGGTCTTATTATATTCTGTTGCAGTATCGTTATAATCTTTACGAGCGACAAACAAACGATTTTCAGTTCCCTCAAGCTCTGAAATTAGAGAAGACACTTGTGTATCAGCTTTTAACTCCGGATAATTTTCTTGAACAACTAGCAATCGAGAAATGGCAGAAGTTAATTCGCTCTCCCCTTCATTTTTTGTTTCTGTATTTCCTGAGCCAATCTTAGAACGAGCATCCGCAATCTTTGTAAAGATGTCTTCTTCGTGCTTCATATATCCTTTTACAGAATTTACAACATTTGGAATTAAGTCAGCTCTACGTTGAAGTGCCACTTCAATCTTCGAGTTAGCTTGTTTCACAGATTCATCTTTGCTGACAAGACTATTGTACGAACCTGTCAACACTATAATACTGATGAAGATAATTCCTACAGGAACTCCGATTAGAGCAATTAATTTTTTTGACATATTTTTTCCTATTTTCTATTGTTCATCATTTATCTACTATTTATCGATAATAAAAATTTCATTCTCTTTCATAATTGTTTCTATATTTATTATCTCATCAACAATTTCTAACTTATCAATTGAAGTAGAAAATAACAGTTATAAACTTTCAAATTCATTTTGTATTATAGTTATGATTTTCAATAGCCTATTTAATTTGTTTTGTATTTTGTTTATTAGTAAAGACATTCATCCCCACAATTATTATTAAACAGACCATTCTAATAGCTCTAGCTTATACAGTAGTTACCAATAATAATCATACGATTAAGAAAATACCTATAAGTAATGAACAAAATAATGTTCTTATTTTAGCAATTCTGAAACTGGTTCGAAAACAATTTTTTCAATGTCAGAAAGGTAAATTGCCAATTGTTGTTGCTTAGTAAAGAATTCTGACAAGAGGCTATTTCCTTGAATCTGCTTACCAAAGCCTTCCATCTTCGCTTGGAAGGAAGCGTCTGGCATTTGACCTGTCTGCGCTAGTCTTTGAATTTCCTCTTGGAAAGTAACATATTCTGTAAAGATTTTGCTTGCCTCAGCATCTGCTGCAATCGCATCTTTAGCTGCTTTAACAGCCTTGTATTCTGGTAATTCGCGTAGACCGCGACTGAGTTCATTTGCACTATCGTAAATATTTGACATAATTTTCTCCTTATTTGATGACGACTGTATAGTCTGTTTTTTCTGTTATGAGGTGCTCAGCTCGTTCCAAGTCTTGAGCGTTTTTAAATGAAATTTGTAGGATCCCGTGAATATCTTCACGGTTTTCCTCATTGATGTGAATATTAACCAAGGAAGTTCCACGTAGTAGTTCCAAAATCCTCAAGATGACGTTTTCTTCATCGGGAACGTCAACATAGAGGTCATAAGAGCTATCCACACCACCACGCTTATGGATTTCCATAGCCTGACGTTGCTCACGCGCTTGGTTGAAAAAATTCCAGATTTGCTCTTCATCTCCCTTGCTGATGGCTTGTCCAACCGCTTCTAAACGTTCCTTAAAATCCGCAATTCGATCCAGAATAGTTTCACGATTGGACAAGAGAATGGAGGTCCACATACCCGGCTCGCTTTCTGCAATTCGAGTCATATCTCGAAAACCACCGGCCGCAAATCGCCTTGCCATCTCATGTTCTTGAGCATAAACCGCGGTCTGCTCCATGAGACTGGAAGCCAGAATATGAGGAAAATGGCTAATCTGAGAAGTCACTCGATCGTGCTCCTTGGCATCAATCTCGATAAAACGGGCATGAAGACCTGAAAGCAGATCCTTCATTTCATCAAGCGTGTCCTGACTTGTCAGGCTTGAAGGTGTGAAGATATAATAGGCATTTTCAAAGAGATTGACATCCGCAGAGGCAGCCCCTGTCTTGTGACTACCAGCCATGGGATGGGCCCCGACAAAACGAACAGACTTGCCAGCCAAATATTGCTCCGCCGCATCCACAATAGCTGACTTGGTCGAACCGGCATCTGAAATAATCACGCCTTCTTTCAAGTCCAAGTCGGCCAACTCCTTAATGAAAGCAATGGTTTGTTTGATTGGCAAACTGAGAATAATGATATCTGCCAAAGGAGCAAAACTAGCAAAATCATCCGTTGCACGGTCAATCATGCCTTCTTTCAAGGCAATATCTCTCGAAGCTTGACTGCGATTATAACCTAAAATTTCATAATCTGGATGATCGCGTTTGATACCAAGTGCCATCGAGGCACCGATCAAACCAAGACCTGCGATATAGACTGTTTTTGCCATAGGAACTCCTTAATAGTTCTTTGTATAGTCTCGGTGTTTGGCTACCGCTTCTTTTAATTCCTCTAGATTGTCTGATGAGAATTTTTCAAGGATTTCTTGTGCCAGAACCGTTGCCACAACGGCTTCCATGACCACACCGGCTGCTGGAAGAGCGGTCGGATCACTTCTCTCCACGGTTGCCTTATAAGGTTCGTGGGTTTCGATATCCACACTCATAAGAGGCTTATAAAGAGTAGGAATAGGTTTCATAACTCCACGAACAACGATCGGTTGCCCATTAGTCATACCACCTTCGAAACCACCTAAATTATTGGTACGGCGGGTATAACCGTCTTCTTCAGACCAGAGAATTTCATCCATTACCTGGCTGCCTTTACGATAACCAGCTTCAAAGCCAAGACCAAATTCCACTCCTTTAAAGGCATTGATAGAGACAACTGCTTGGGCAAGTCTGGCATCTAATTTTCTGTCCCATTGGACATAGGAACCAAGACCAACTGGAACACCTCCAACGACTGTCTCCACAACCCCACCAATGGTATCACCGTCACGTTTGATTTGGTCAATATAATCCTTGATTTCTTGTTCTCGTTCTTGGTTAACAATAGAAACTTCAGACTGGACAGCTCTTTCCTTAATCTCAGCAACTGTGAGATTCTCAGGAACATCAATTTCCTTACCACCAAAGACTACGACATGGTTTGCAATCTCCATATCCAGCTCAGCCAATAGGCGTTTGGCTACTGCCCCAACTGCCACCCGCATGGTGGTTTCACGAGCTGATGAGCGCTCCAAAGAATTTCTCAAATCGTCAAAACGGTACTTGATCCCCCCAACCAAGTCGGCATGACCTGGACGTGGATGGGTGATTTTCCGTTTGCTTTTAAGGCGGTCTTCAATGTCCTCCACAGACATGATATCCAGCCATTTTTGGTGGTCTTTATTGATGACATCCATGGTAATGGGAGCCCCAGTAGTCCTCCCATGGCGAACACCCGAAGTAAAGATAACTTGGTCGCTCTCAATCTTCATACGACCACCGCGGCCGTATCCACCCTGACGACGTTTCAAATCCTCATTGATATCCTCAGCTGTCAAAGGAAGTCCAGCTGGAATTCCCTCAATGATAGCTGTCAGACGGGGGCCGTGTGATTCTCCTGCAGTTAAATATCTCATACACTCTCCTTATTTTACCAAGTAGTCTTTCATCTCTTCTAGAGAAACTGGGTGAATAGTCGCTGAACCAAGCTCTGGCACCAAGACCAATTTCAAGGTATTGCCACGCGCCTTCTTGTCATGAGTCAAAGCCTGATGAAGCTTGTCAACATCCCAGTTTTCATAGTCAACAGGCAAGCCAAATTTCTGACACATAGCTGTAATAGACTGAGTTATGCCAACTGGCATGAGACCTTTTTCCTCAGCAACCTTGGAAATCTGTACCATACCCATGGCCACAGCTTCTCCATGCATGACCTTGCCATAACCGGCCGTTGCTTCAATGGCATGACCAATGGTGTGCCCAAAATTGAGGTAAAGGCGTACACCATTGTCCAGCTCATCCTCAACCACCATCTTGCGCTTAACCTGACAAGAATGTTCAATCAAAGTATCCGCATGTTCCAGAATGCTCTCCACAGAACCATCTAGCTCCGTCAAGAGAACCCAAAGTACTGGATCCTCAATCAAGCCATACTTGATGACCTCACCCATTCCTTCAATCAACTCTCTTTTTCCGAGGGTTTCAAGGACAAGTGGGTCAATCAGAACCCCATCTGGTTGGGCAAAGGTGCCCACCATATTCTTAGCAAATGGAGTGTTAACGCCTGTCTTTCCGCCGATAGAAGAATCAACCTGAGCTGTCAAGCTAGTCGGTATCTGAACAAAATGAATGCCCCTCATATAGGTAGAGGCTACAAAACCAGCCAGGTCCCCAACGACACCGCCACCAAGAGCCACGATTCCATCGCTACGAGTCAGACCTTGCTTGACTAAAAATTCATAGACTTTCTGGACAGTGGTTAAATTCTTTCTTTCTTCCCCTTCTAAAAAGTCAAAAACTGCTACCTGAAAACCAGCATCTTCTAGGCTGAGCTTGACCTTCTCTGCATAAAGAGAAGCTACATGGTTATCTGTAACAATGACTACCTTTTGTGGTTGCCAGAGTTCTCGCAACCATTGACCAGCCTGAGCCAGACAGCCTTTTTCAATCTGAATATCATAAGGATGATGAGGAATATCGATTCTGATTTTCATAGGAGAGTCTCCTTTTCTTTATTGGTATTTTTCTGTTAAAGACTGCCAAATCTCTTCTGTTGGCATTCCCTTGCCTGTCCACAGTTGAAAAGCCTCTGCAGCTTGATAGAGCAACATTCCCAGACCATTGACAACTGGATTCCCCTGACTTCTGGCCCATTTCAAAAATGGTGTTTCAAAGGGTTGGTAAATGATATCTGCTACTAAAAGAGTTTCTGATAGGACAATGTTTTCAGGAACTGGAGATGATTGACCATCCATCCCTACACTTGTTGCATTGACCAGTAAATCCGACCCAGCAATCCTTGCTTGCAGTTCAGGAACATCTTCTAAAGCATACAAGTCCACCTTAAAACCTGTCTGCTCCTGTAACTTGTCTAGGTATGGTCTTGTTTTTTCCATGGAAACTGAACGAACAAAGACTGAAATCTGACTGACACCATCCAAAATAGCCTGTGCCAAGATTGATTTAGCCGCACCACCTGCACCAAGCAGGGTCATCTTTTTACCTGAAATTGTAAAAGAAGGCAAGCTCTTAAAAAATCCCTTGCCATCTGTATTATATCCAATTAAATTGCCATTCTCATTGACAACAGTATTAACCGCACCAATCAAGCGCGCTTCATCGCTCAATTCATCCAAATAAGAAATCACCTGCTCCTTATAGGGCATGGACAGGTTGATGCCAAACATCTGGTAGCGACGAATATTGGCCACTGTTTCTGCCAAGTCACCCGCTTCAATCTCCCAAGCCACGTAAGCACCATTGGTAGCTGTCGCCTCAAAGGCGCTATTGTGAATAAATGGGGAAATAGAATGCTTAATAGGATTGGCAACAACGGCAGCTAAACGTGTATAGCCATCAAGCTTCATCCAAAATCTCCCAAATTTTTTTCATATTAGCTAGGGAAATCTGACCTGGGGCACTGGCCTCATCTAGACTAGCAAAGGACCAGCTCGAACCTGTCATATCCGCAGTGATACGAGAGACCTTGCCCACCTTGCCCATAGAAATGGTCACATATTCCTGCTCAGGATTGAGGGTTTTAAAGCCTCGTGTATAGTTCATTAAGTCTAGCACATCCTGCTCCGTGTGAGCCATCACCGCAACCTTAACAAGTTTTGGATTTAGGCTCGTCAACTCTGACAAGATTTCCATCATGTTTTCAGGTGTTTCTTGGAAATTGTGGTAACTCAAAATGAGATTTGGGAAGTCCAGCATTTCCTCAAAAACATCCTTGTAGCTGTAATACTCAAAATCAATATAGTCTGGTTGATAGAGTTGCGCCACTTCCTTGATTAGATGGATATATTCTTCTGGAGAAAGATCAATTTCTCCCCCTTCAGCGCGAGTTCGCAGCGTGAAAACCAACTCACGGCCTGCGAATTTTTCAAAAATAGCTGGAGCCACCTGCAAAATCGCTTCCTTAGGCAGATAGTCGGCACGCCATTCAATGATGTCGGCATCCAGATACCTCGTGGCATCCAGAGCCTGAGCTTCCTCTAAACTTCTTGGCATTACTGAAACGATTAATTTCATTTACTAACCTTCATACTAATCACCTTGAGGTAATTACTACTTTCATCTTTTTTATTATAGGCGAAATCTGCTGGAAGACCGTATTTGTTTAAAATCTGGTAACTTCTTCCTGCAAAGCCTTTATCAATTTGTTCTGTAAATTTCTGGCGGGATACATTGGCAGCATTGGTGCTGGCAATGATAATACCGTCCGGATTTAAAATCTCAAGACTCTGGGAAATCAACTTGTGATAATCCTTGGCCACAGAGAACGTTTGTTTTTTGTTCCGAGCAAAGCTAGGCGGATCTAGGACAATCACATCATAAGTCAAGCCTTTTCGCTTAGCATACTTGAAATACTCAAAGACATCCATGACTATAAAACGATGGTCGTCTGTGCTGATTCCATTTGCCTGAAAATGTGCTTGAGACAATTCTCGTGAACGTTTAGCTAGGTCAACCGAAGTAGTCTGGCTTGCTCCTCCCATGGCCGCAGCTACTGAAAAGGCTGCTGTATAAGAAAACATGTTGAGCAAAGATTTGCCCATAGCCAATCCATCCACTAAACTACCGCGAACTTCATGCTGGTCTAGGAAAATCCCTGTCATCAAGCCATCGTTCATAAAGACTTGATACAAGACACCATTTTCCAGAACAGTGAAAAAATCAGGTGCTTCTTGGCCATAAATATGGGCAGATTCATAGTCCAAACCCTTAAAGCGGATCTTCTCATAGGTCCCTAACACCTCAGGAAAAACCTGTCTAAAAGCTTCTGAGATAACCTTGCGAATCTGATAAACATAAGAGTTATACCAAGAAAAGACAGCATAGTCGCCATAAAGGTCCACTGTCAGACCGCCAAAACCATCTCCCTCTTGGTTGAAGAGACGAAAGGCAGTTGTCAATTCGTCTTGATAGTAGGCACTTCTCTTTTCTTTAGCTTGTCTAAACAGCGTTTCAAAGAAAGCTTGATTGAAGGTCACCTTGTCTGTGCTGACAAACCAGCCCAAGCCCTTGTTCTGTTGGGAAAGGTAGGCAGTTCCAAGAAAATTTCCATCTTGACTATGAACTTCTACTTCCTGATCCTTGAGATGAACATCTGCAAGATCGCTAGCTTCTAGTAAAACTAGTCCTTTAGCGAGCTTCTTTTCAACCCTTTTACTGACTCTTATTCTATTCATAGTCACTATTATAGCAAATTTTATGACAATTCTCAAAAAAGAAACTACCCTTGCTTTTTTACTCTAGTTTTAAAAAATGGTATACTAATACTAATAAAAACTTAGGAAGTAATTGTGTGAGAATCAATTTTAACAAAATCCAAGAAGCCATGGGTACCAGACTGGGTTTTGTCCTAACCCTTTTAATCCTCTATTGGCTCAAAACCTTATTAGCCTATACCGTTGACTTTAATTTAGATATTCAAGTGGGCAAGCTGCAAGGGAATTACCTTGCCTTTATCGCTTTTTTCAATCCCCTTCCCTTGGGATTGCTCCTGCTGGCTCTAGCCCTCTATGCTCGGTCAACCAAGATCTTTTATGGCCTGAGTATAGCTATTTATAGCCTTTTGTTCATTTGGCTTTATTCCAATATCTTTTACTATCGAGAATTTAGTGACTTTATCACGGCCAATACCATGAAAGTGGTCAGCAAGGTATCTGTTGGTACTGCGGAACTAGAGTTACTGCGCTTTTGGGATTTTATCTATTTTATGGATTTCCCACTGCTGGCTTATCTTCTCTATAAAAAGATCATCCAGCTGGACAGGAGACCTTTCAAATTCCGCTCCAGTGTTGCTATCACTGCTCTCTCAGCCCTGCTCTTTTCTGCTAATCTTTTCTTGGCTGAAATCGAACGTCCCGATCTCCTATCGCGAGGATTTTCTAATTATTATGTTGTCCGCGCCCTTAGTTTGCCAGCCTTTTTAGGCTATAGTGCCAACCAATCCTACAGTGCCAACAAAGAACGTGCCAAGGCCTCTGAGACTGATCTTCAACCTATCACAGACTATATTCAAGAACATGCTGCTAAGCCTAATCCAGACTATTTTGGCTTGGCCAAAGGGAAAAATGTGATTTATCTCCACTTGGAGAGTTTTCAGCAGTTCCTACTTGACTATAAACTCAACATAGATGGAACTGAGCATGAAGTCACTCCCTTCCTAAATTCACTCTACCATTCGCAAGCAACCCTAGCCTTTTCGAATATCTTTAACCAAGTCAAGGCTGGTAAAACCTCAGATGCAGAAACCATGCTAGAGACCGGTTTGTTTGGACTTGACCAAGGTTCCTTTATGGTCAACTATGGAGGTACCAATACCCAGCAGGCAGCGCCTTTTATCCTAACAAAAAATGGCTATCAATCGAGTGCTGTCTTTCACGGTAATATCGGGACCTTCTGGAATCGAAATACGACCTATAAACAGTGGGGCTACCAATACTTCTTTGATGCTTCCTATTTTACCAAGCAAGACAGTAGCAATTCTTTCCAATATGGTTTAAATGATAAAATCATGATGAAAGATTCTATCCAATATCTAGAGCACTTGCAGCAGCCTTTTTATGCCAAGTATATCACGGTGTCCAATCACTATCCCTATGCTAGCAATCTAACAGGCGATGAGCTTGGTTTCCCACTGGCTAAAACCAAAGATGAAACCATCAATGGCTACTTCCAAACAGCTAACTATCTAGATAGTGCTATCAAGGCCTTCTTTGACTATCTCAAAGAAAGTGGCCTCTATGAAAAATCCATCATCGTCATCTACGGAGACCATTATGGAATTTCCAACTCCCGAAATCCTGATCTGGCACCCTTGATTGGAAAGACTTCTGAGAACTGGTCGAATTACGACAATGCCATGTTGCAACGAGTGCCTTTTATGGTGGTCATGCCTGGCTATGAAAAGGGACAAATCATCAATACCTACGGTGGACAAATCGATATCTTACCGACTCTCGAACACCTCCTTGGTATTGAGTCCAACTCCTTCCTTCAAGTCGGCCAAGACCTCCTATCACCAGACCACCAAGAAATCGTTGCCTTTCGAACTGCTAATTCCTTCGTCACACCCAAATATACTAGCTACGACGGACGAACCTACTATACTGAAAGCGGTCTTGAAATCAGTAATCTTGATGAACAAGCTCAGACTGAACTAGAAATCGTTCGGCAGGCAGCCAGCCAACAGCTAAAAATCAGCGACCAGATTCAAACTGGTGATTTAATACGTTTCTACCAAGCAGATCATCTTGGAAAAGTTGATACAGAAAGTATTTCTTACCTCAATTCCTTGCCAATTCTGCAAAAGATTGAGCAGGAAAAGGGAAGTCAGTCAACTAGCCTCTTTAGCAAACGACAAGGTAAGACCAGTACTGACCTTTTCAAGGCACCAAGTTACCAAGAACTCCATCCAGAGTCGGCAGAAACCGAATCAAAATCACAATAAAAAATGCTCTTCCATCGTGGAGGAGCATTTCTTTTTATAAAATAAAATTCAACGAAAATCAATGAAGAAACTAGCCTCAAATTTACTATGATATTGTAGATAGATAGGCTGTATCAGTAATATGTGTCTGTCAAATTTAGTGACAAAGATAATAGAATAAAGTTGAGAAGTCATAGAGAGAAGATAAATCAGCTTCAGTAGATATCTGGAAAATTTGATTTTATAGAAAAGCCTTTTGTTACAAACTCAATATACTATCAATAAATAATATTATAGAAGCAACAATAATTAAAATTTCACCTATCTGCATAATTCTATTTCGAACTCTAAATATATGTTCTATCAAAAACACTTGGATCACACACATTATAGGAATTAACGTTTTTGAAATTGAAAAATATCCAAATAAATAAACTATAAACAACAATAATAGAACTATATTACATTTCTTATTCAAAACATTCCTCCCTATATTTTTAATTACCAATCTTAATCATTTACAACTACATTCTAACAAACTATAAAAGCGTTTGTCGAATTGAATTTATCAAGCAAACGACCAACTAGCTCATCTTTTTTCTATTTCTGTCAATATACGTGACAGGTAGTAATGATAGCCAAAAATAGCAAGAGCTAGCAAGAGGATAAGAACTCCTACTCCCAAGCTGATGGCAAGGACAGGGGCGAGAGACTGAACCAAGAATAAGCTCCCTATTACAAGGGCCATTAAGATTGCACTATAAACCAAAATCAAAACAATTGCTACTATACGATTTGAACGGTTCACCAAGTCCGTAATGTTACTCCAATTGGTTGACAAATTTTTAACGTCCTTAAAGTAATGGTAGCAAGAAAGGATGACACTGGCAAGGGTCCAGACTACAAGAAGGTAAATCATCGAAAGGATGGGCAAGCCTAAATAAAGAGAAAGACCAAGCAAAGTCAGAACTGGTAAAAAGGACTGGACAGCAAATATAATCCAAAATTTTACTTTCACATAACGAGCAAAGTCAAAGGGTAAACTCTTCAGAAAATCAACATTTTCCCTCTCCAAGGATAAGGCAATTGAATGCAGGCTGGTGATATTGTTATTGACAACAGCTAGAAAGAGAGCTATAAAAAACAAGGGTAACCAGTATGGAGGATGAATGTCTGGAACTATCTGAGAATCTCGGATGTTGGAAATCAGACCGATCATCATGAGATAAGGAAGGAAAGCACTTGTAAAAAGCACTGTAATCACGCCAGTCCCCTGTCCCAAAAGGGTGAGGTGGTAGCGTAAAACCATACGGAAAAAGCCCTTTTTAGTAGTTGAAAGCCCCTCCTTACTGCGACGTTCTTTTTTGACCTTCTCCTCACTGTTAAGCAGAATCACGTCATAAAAACGAGGAAAAACCTTCTTTTTACTCAAGTAAAGCAAGAAGAGAGTTAGCCCTATCCAAGCGAGCAGACCCAGGATGGCTTCTGTCGAAAAAGGCCCCACTGCTATTTTGTAAAAGAGATGAATAGGATAAAGGAGAAATGGAATGTCTCTAACTTTGTCAACAATACGTCCAGAAGTCGACTGTAGAAAGAAGACAAATATTAAAGGTATGAGAACTCCTATCCCAATCATCACATTCGAAAAAATAGACTGATACTTTCTGAAGACCGTAGTCTGAGCCAAGAAATGTACTGCCACTACCATCACTAAAGTAACAGAGACAAATAATAAGGTCAAGGACAGTAGCATCAAAGGCAAGCCAAGCCAAAGAGAAGGTGCTAGCCTAATGTAGAGGACTAGAAAATAAGCTAGGATTGGTACAATTCCAGGCAGAGCTGGCAAGAGGACAGACAGTCCTTTAGCAATTATAATCTCTGATTCTTTAAAGGCATAAGGCCTATACGATACCAAGTCCTTACTCTCATAAAAGACATTGTAAAAGGCAGTTAAAGAAGTTGAAAAGGCAATCACTAGTAAAATAGCAACCATAAAACTAAAATAAACAGGCATTTCATCAAAAGGAAAATGATTGGCTATATTTATAAACATGATGAGCATCAAGAGACTGGAAAAAATGTAAGAACCTAGGACTCTAGCGGAAACATTTACTTTTTTCCCAGGATTTTTAGCTTGCTTCTTTCGTAGGTTAGCCAGATTAGCTTCTTGAGATGAATAGAGGATATTGATATCAACTAATTTTTTAATGACCTTGAGACGCATCCGCAACCTCCTCTTTTCTACCAGCAAGACTAAGGTAGATACTTTCCAAAGACTGGTCTGGGTGGTCTTTTCTCAAGTCCTCTACGCTACCACAATAAATCAAATGCCCTTTTTTCAAAATAGCAATCCGATCACAGACTTGCTCGGCTACCTCTAGGACATGGGTTGAAAACAAGACAGTCTTGCCTTTTTGTGCATGTTCCTTCATCATTTGCTTCAAATCAAAGGCAGCCTGGGGATCTAAACCAGTCAAGGGTTCGTCCAAGACCCAAATATCAGGATCAGACAAGAGTGCCCCGATGACAAAGACTTTCTGACGCATTCCGTGAGAAAAAGTTTCAATGACCTGATAGCGGTTTTCAGCAAAATCAAAAATTTTCAATAGCCTAGCTAGACTAGCCTCCAAGTCAGAGCTAGTTAGCTCATAGGATGAGGCAATCAATTCCCAAAATTCATTGGCCGTTAAGCGTAAAAATAAGTCAGGCGAGTCTGCTACGTAGCCAATCTTTCGTTTAATAGCCAAGCGATTTTCAGATAACTCCTGACCGTCTACCAAAATACGACCACTGCTGGGTGAAATAATACTGACTAAGGATTTTATGGTGGTCGATTTCCCAGCACCATTATGGCCAATCAAGCCCATAATCTCTCCATTTTCAATCTGCAGATTGAGATTGCTCAAGGCCTCTTTATCACCATACAACTTACTAACATTTTGAAATTCAATCATGAGAAATCTCCTCTCTTTATCTATGTAATTTACTATAATTATAGCGCTTTCATTTTAAAAATCAACATTTTATATAAAATAGTCAAAAACTTATTATTCAGTTTTACGCAAACGTTTGAGCTAAGCAATACTTTATGATAGAATAAAGAACAAGATTGACAAGTAAGAGGAAACATCATGCAAAATCAAACACTCATGCAATACTTTGAATGGTATCTGCCCCACGACGGTCAGCACTGGACGCATCTGGCTGAAGATGCTCCACACCTAGCTGATCTCGGTATCAGCCATGTCTGGATGCCACCAGCCTTCAAGGCTACCAATGAAAAAGATGTCGGCTATGGGGTCTATGACTTATTCGACCTAGGCGAGTTTAATCAAAAAGGTACTGTCCGCACCAAGTATGGTTTCAAAGAAGACTATCTTCAAGCCATTCAAGCTCTAAAAGCACAGGGAATTCAACCTATGGCCGATGTGGTGCTCAATCACAAGGCTGCTGCTGATCACATGGAAGCCTTTCAGGTTATTGAAGTGGATCCTGTAGACCGTACAGTTGAACTTGGGGAACCCTTCACCATCAATGGCTGGACTAGCTTTACCTTCGATGGTCGCCAAGATACCTACAATGACTTCCACTGGCACTGGTACCACTTCACTGGTACAGACTATGATGCCAAACGCCGAAAGTCTGGGATTTATCTGATTCAAGGAGACAACAAGGGTTGGGCAAATGAGGAATTGGTCGATAATGAAAACGGTAACTACGACTACCTCATGTATGCCGACCTAGACTTTAAACATCCTGAAGTCATCCAAAATATCTATGACTGGGCTGACTGGTTCATGGAAACAACTGGTGTAGCTGGTTTCCGCTTGGATGCCGTCAAACATATCGATTCTTTCTTTATGCGCAATTTCATCCGCGATATGAAGGAAAAATACGGTGAGGATTTCTATGTTTTTGGTGAATTCTGGAATCCTGACAAGGAAGCCAATCTGGACTATCTTGAAAAAACGGAAGAACGCTTTGACCTTGTCGATGTTCGTCTCCACCAGAATCTCTTTGAAGCCAGTCAAGCTGGCGCAAACTATGATCTTCGTGGTATTTTCACAGATAGCTTGGTTGAGCTCAAACCTTACAAGGCTGTAACCTTTGTCGACAACCACGATACCCAACGTGGTCAGGCTCTTGAATCTACTGTTAAAGAATGGTTCAAACCAGCAGCCTATGCCCTCATTCTATTACGCCAAGACGGCCTTCCATGTGTCTTTTACGGAGACTACTATGGGATTTCAGGGCAGTATGCTCAACAAGATTTCAAAGAAGGCCTTGACCGCCTCCTAGCCATCCGAAAAGATTTGGCCTATGGAGAGCAAACAGACTACTTTGATGATCCTAACTGTATCGGTTGGGTACGTTCAGGTGCTGAACATCAATCCCCAATCGCAGTTCTTATCTCAAATGACCAAGAAAACAGCAAGTCAATGTTTGTCGGCCAAGAATGGGCTAACCAAACCTTTGTAGATTTACTTGAAAACCACCAAGGTCAAGTTACAATTGATGAGGAAGGTTATGGACAATTTCCAGTCTCAGCTGCTTCGGTAAGTGTCTGGACTGCCAATACAATCTAATTGCCATTGATTATAAAGCCAGATCCAATCAGATTTGGCTTTTTTCTATTCACAAAAAGACCTACCCAAATGGATAGATCTTTATTTTCTTACAATTTACCTGCTACTGCATCCAACAATTCTTGGATCTTAGCTTGGTTGCTTCCTCCTGCCATGGCCATGTCTGGTTTACCACCACCACGTCCATCGACGATTGGTGCTAATTCTTTGACAAGGTTTCCTGCATGAAGGTCTTTTGTCTTGCTTGCTACAAGGACATTGACTTTATCACCAATAGCGGCAACTAGGACAAGAAGATCAGAGTAGTCTTTTTGTTTCCAGTTATCCGCAAAAGTACGAAGAGCACCAGCATCAGATACAGATACTTGGCTAGCAATGTAACGGTGACCATTGACTTCCTTCACATCCTTGAAGATATCGCCTGCGGCTGCAGCTGTGGCTTTTTCTTTCAACTCAGCATTTTCTTTTTGCAATTGACGAAGTTGTTCTTGAAGTCCTTCTACCTTGTGAGGTACTTCTTTAAGTTGAGGTGCTTTCAAGGTTGCTGCGACAGCTTTAAGAGCGTCCTCTTGTTCACGGTAGGCTTCAAAGGCTTCCTTACCAGTCACTGCCAAGATACGGCGAGTTCCTGATCCGATACCTTCTTCTTTGACAATCTTGAAGAGGCCAATCTCAGAAGTGTTACCAACGTGAGTACCACCACAAAGCTCGATAGAGTAGTCACCAATAGTAACAACACGGACTTCTTTGCCGTATTTCTCACCAAAGAGAGCCATAGCACCCATTTCTTTAGCAGTGTCAATATCCGTTTTAACTGTCTTCACTTCAAGAGCTTCCCAGATTTTTTCGTTGACTTGCTGTTCAATCGCACGCAATTCTTCTGCAGTTACTGCTTGGAAGTGTGTAAAGTCAAAGCGAAGGAATTCAACTTCGTTAAGAGATCCTGCTTGTGTTGCGTGGTTTCCAAGGATATTATGAAGGGCAGCGTGAAGCAAGTGAGTCGCAGTGTGGTTTTTCATAACACGGTGACGACGATTAGTATCGATTGCCAAGGTATATTCTTGGTTCAAGGTAAGTGGTGCAAGGACTTCAACTATATGAAGAGCTTGTCCGTTTGGTGCTTTTTGAACATTTGTCACAGTAGCCACAACCTTACCTGACTCATCCAAGATTTGTCCGTGGTCAGCGACCTGTCCACCCATTTCAGCATAGAATGGCGTTTCCGCAAAGATAAGAGAGGCAGTTCCTTCTGATACAGCTTCTACTTCTGCATTGTCCGCTACGATAGCCACTAATTTAGAAGGCAATTGGCTAGCATTGTAGTTGAAGACACTTTCTACAGTGATGTTTTGAAGAGTTTCATTTTGCATACCCATTGAGCCACCCTTAACAGCTGAGGCACGCGCACGTTCTTGTTGTTCTTTCATGGCTACTTCAAAACCTTCACGGTCTACAGTCATCCCAGCTTCTTCAGCGATTTCTTCAGTCAATTCAACTGGGAATCCATAAGTGTCATAGAGTTTGAAAACATCTGAACCAGCAATGACAGACTGACCTTTTTCTTTCAAGTCAGCTACAATGCCTTGGGCAAAGTGTTGACCTGAGTGAAGGGTTCGAGCAAATGATTCTTCTTCGCTCTTAACGATTTTTTCGATAAATTCACGTTTTTCAAGCACTTCTGGGTAGTAGCTTTCCATGATTTTTCCAACGGTTGGGACGAGTTTGTAAAGAAAAGGCTCGTTGATTCCCAATTTTTGACCATGCATAGAAGCACGACGGAGAAGACGACGAAGGACATAACCACGACCTTCATTTCCTGGAAGGGCACCATCACCGATGGCAAATGAAAGGGAACGGATGTGGTCTGCGATGACCTTAAAGCTCATGTTGTCGCCATCTTGGTCATAAACCTTACCAGACAATTTCTCCACTTCACGAATGATTGGCATGAAGAGGTCCGTTTCAAAGTTGGTCTTAGCCCCTTGGATAACGGCCACCAAACGCTCCAAACCAGCGCCCGTATCAATGTTCTTGTGTGGCAATTCCTTGTATTCGCTACGAGGAACAGCAGGATCTGCGTTAAATTGTGACAAAACGATGTTCCAGATTTCAATGTAACGGTCGTTTTCGATATCTTCTGCAAGAAGGCGAAGACCTATATTTTCTGGGTCAAAAGCTTCTCCTCGGTCAAAGAAAATTTCTGTATCAGGTCCAGAAGGCCCAGCACCGATTTCCCAAAAGTTATCTTCGATTGGAATTAAGTGGCTTGGGTCCACTCCCACTTCAATCCAACGGTTGTAAGAATCTTTATCATCTGGATAGTAAGTCATGTAAAGTTTCTCAGCTGGTAAGTCAAACCATTCAGGGCTTGTCAAAAGCTCATAAGCCCAAGTGATCGCTTCGTCTCGGAAGTAATCACCGATAGAGAAGTTCCCCAACATTTCAAACATAGTATGGTGACGTGCAGTCTTCCCTACGTTCTCGATGTCATTGGTACGGATCGCCTTTTGCGCATTGGTAATACGTGGATTCTCTGGGATAATAGTCCCATCAAAGTATTTCTTAAGGGTTGCTACCCCAGAGTTGATCCACAAAAGTGTTGGGTCATTTACAGGAACCAAACTCACTGATGGTTCTACAGAGTGACCTTTGGTTGCCCAGAAGTCAAGCCACATTTGGCGTACTTGTGCACTAGATAGTTGTTTCATATTGTCTCCTTATTTACTTGTTTAATGTGATTGGCTTTCCAGCATCTCCACATAGTCAATCGCGACACAGAGGGAAATGACTAGGTCTGCATAAGCGTCCTCAAGGACCGTTACGTTATAGGTAGAGGTCAGATGGAAGAGTTCCTTCTTAATTTCCGCAATCAGCTGATCGCGATCATCCAGCAATTTGAAATTCAAATCCCAGATATTGCCCTCGATACGAAGACCTAGATTATCAAACTCATACTTATCTCGCCAGAAGGTCAACTTCTTGCGAATGACAAAACTCGAGCCATCCCGAAGCTGAATCTCAAAACGAGGAAGCAAGGTCAAGATTTCTTTACTAATCTGACTGACTTGTTCACCATTAACATCATAGATGGTAAAAGTTTTGGGAATCTTAAAAAAATGATCCCTCTACCTGATAGGCGATTTCTCCCCTGTCATCCTTGATAGCGAAGCGTTCGCCTCCAAGACGAAACTTTTGTTTGACAAGAAATGTTTTCATCAACACCTCCAAAAATTAAAAGACAAGCTCATATCACGAAGGGCGAAAAACCGCGGTACCACCTTCATTCAATGAACTTGTCATTCTCTTATTCTTATGCAATTGTATGATTGAGTAGCATGACTTTCTAGCTTAGATGGCTCGCAGCACCGCCATTTCTCTGGACTAAGACAACTGAAAATCAAATCTCAACTTTCTTATTATATCGTTTTTTTAAGCTTGCGTCAACTGGAAATCATCTTAACTAATAGTAGTGAGGTAGGAGTGAAGACCTTTTAAAAATTTAACTACTAGTTTCGAAATGTAAGTAGTAATATTTAATTTATTTCTAAAACCTTTCTATCTAGCATAGCCCTCCAGCGCTGTTTAGTATGTACCCCCTATACTGATAAGATTCCACTCAGAGTAGCTTATCTTGAACAATTTTGGGGATTTTGTGTCTTCGTCATACACTACGAGATAGTGCCCTTCATCATTCCAAAACTTGCCCAATACCTCAGCGTCTTTCAGTTCCACTTTCTGGTTCATATAGTCGCTTTTATACTCAATTTGTGGTGCATCTTTTACCCCAGCAGTAGAAAAACTACTACCAATAAAGATAAAAGCATAAAACAGCACCACAGCAATTCCCAAGAATTTAAAGATTTTATAATTTGTATTATTGTTTTCCATGTTAGTATATTCCTTTTCTTTCTGTTTTGTGTTTTCTTAAATCCAAAGGGGGAAAAATACTCCCTTATCCCACTAGATCATTAAGCTAACTTTTTCAATCACTTCTTGGATCTCATCTAGCGATACTAGAAACCATTCTTTAGGGACAAAGCTCTCTCCATTTGGTGCTATTAATTCCATATCTAACTGCTTGTCTGCAAAATAATGATGAAGAGTCGTTTCTAATTTTCGAGCGCTGAAATTTTGAACCTCAAAACTAGCTACTAAACGGACAGGAGCATAAAGATAGGTTCCTTCTCTTTCTGCATTTGCTAACCGTTTTTCAATTCGATCCTGTGTAAAACCGATTTTATAGAGATTACGGATGTTGGCAATTTGAGGATGGCTACTCAAGGATTTTACTACATAGATATATCCAGTTGTAATTCGTTCGCTTGGACTGATACCAGTCATCACATCTTCTATCAATTCTGTTACCATTCGTCCATGGCGCGTTCTATCGTGCAGATTAGATACAAAAGAGCGGAGTAAGGCCTTCTTATTTTCTGTACCATTTTCATATACGAGATGAAGTTCAGCATTAGTATAACCATTCTTATCAGTGAAGTCTTCTCCTTTAGAAACAACATAAACCATTACTCCATTATCCACATAGAACATATCAGGTTTAATTTCTTTTTCTTTTATCACATCAGACTTTCTGACTTGACGACGACCTTCACTAATTTCATCATGAACACGAGTAAATAATCCCTGATAATCTTCAAAATTTCCCATCCGTTTACGTGTTCGTGTTTTATCCCGCGCTTGAATCGTTCGTTTATAACGTGAGACATCAAATAAAGATTTCTCAGCACTATTCACTGACTCAAACAATTCATCTGATAAAATATCTGTTAAACTAGCAGGACTTGAAATAGGGGGCTCGGACTCAACTATATCTATTTTTAGTAGCCCAAATTCATCATAAGGTTCTAACTTTCGGATGCTATCAGGAGATTTTCTAATACCATTCAATCGAGAAAATAAACTGCGTTCTTTAATATTTCTAGACTTTTGTGGCTCTTGCCCATTATTTTCTCTCACCCAATCTATGATTTCTAAAAATTTCTCCACTTCGTGATCTATAACTATTTTTTTCATAGGTTTTAAAGGAGCTATTAAATGTTCAAAATCAGAATCATTAAAAATGTCATTTAAGTTTTTGAAATCATTCATTACCGCTCTCCATCTTCAGCTTCATCTGAGACAATTGTAACAAAGCATACGCAAGTCTCTGTTCGTACTTATCGTGACTTGATTTATCTGGATGACGACCATTTTCATTTAAAAATTGCTTAATTTGAGGATAAAGAATTAACAGTTCTTCTTCAGAAAACTCCATCTTCTGACCATCCATATAGTCTTGTATTAGACGCAGAGTCGGAGCATCAATTTCACGTGATATAACTTCGTAAGCTCTCTGGAAAGGATTAATCTGATCAATTAAATCAATAGATAACTCATCAATATTCACAAATTTATCTGCCATTTTTAGAAAGTCTGTTTGCCCTACTCCCTCTTTCCGTTCAGCTGATTGAACTACCGATTGACTAATAAACTGTTGACGAACTTCTTCAACTTCAGCCCCACTTAAGTCAGGATAGATTTGTTTAATGATGGCTGGAATCATCTGCTTATTAATGACTTCTGCATCCGTTCCCGCAGCAATTGCAGTTTGGATACGCGGTTCTTGCAATATACTAGCACGTAAGTCATTCAAATCATTTTCTATGATATCCTTTGTTCTCTGTGTACTAGGCTCTTTTAAGCCTTTAACGAATATTTCGGCACCAGAAGATTTCTGGTCTTCTCGGTCTTTTCGTTTGAACTTGAAATTTGGCGCTAAAACAGACTCCATCAATAGACTAGCTGTAATGGCCTTCATAACATTATTCACAGCAAAGAAAACTTCATCATCTTGAGCATCTGGTTGAGAAATGAGATTGGTAAATTGAGCGTGTGACTTATTGGAACTATCGCGTGTTACTCGACCTATAATCTGAACAATTTCTGTTAGCGACTGACGATAGCCAATCGTCAAAGCATACTCAGCATAAGGCCAGTCAAAACCTTCTTTAGCCATACCAAGTGCGATAATGATATCGAGATCATCTAAACTGGTCATTTTGTTTAGGTAATCCTGTACTTTTTCACGTCCTTCTTCTATGACAAGGTCTGCAACTTTCAATACACGACCTGTTTCCTCAGTAACTAACCATAATCCAGTCTTAGGATCTGGAACTGCTTGCCCTAGTTCATCTAAAATTCGGTCAACTTCATCATACTTATCCTTGGTTGATTCACCTGAGTTTACATTGGGAATATGAATGATAGTTTTCTTACTCGTGTCCAGTACTTCGTGCAAGGCATCTGTGTAACGACCACGATAAAAGTTATAACCCATGGCAAAACTTTTCAGATATTTGTACCCCTCCAACTGTTCATAATAAGTATAGGATACCTTATCAAATTTTTGCTCATCTTCAGGTGCCAAAATGGGTACAGAATCTCCACGGAAATAAGACCCTGTCATAGCTACTACATGGGCTGTTGAATTGGCTAATATGTTTCTTAAGGCATTTCCTAAAACTGAATTATCATCTTGAGATACATGATGAAATTCATCGATAGCTAGAAGAACATCATTAAAATCACTATCAGCTAGCTGTTCAAAGGCAAAACGCAAGGTGGCATGCGTACAGATTAAAGCTCTATCATCAGGAGACTCTGAATGCATAAAGTCTACAAACTGTTTTACCTTACTTTTACTGCTCCCTTGTTCAGTCAAATTATTTTTGGGAAGAACTTCCCAATCCCAGTAAAAACCATAATCTGTCAATTTTGTTGAACGAAACGATTTTCCAATAGATCTTTCTGGAACAGCTATAATAGCTTTTTTCAGACCTTGAGCATGTAATTTATCAAGAGCAATAAACATCAAAGCTCTCGACTTACCAGATGCAGGAGGCGCCTTAATCAATAAGTGTTGAGAAGTTCTCTTAGCATATACCCGCTCCTGCATTTCACGCATACCAAGTGCATTATTTGATTGACTAGCACCTGTACCATTGTAATTAATTTCAAATATATTTGAGGTCATTTCGCTTCCTTTTCTGTCATTTCTTTATACAGGTTCAATAAGACACTGAGCCTTTCTTCATCTGATTCAAAAGGCTTTTGCTGGTAGGCACGTTCTACGATACCATCAATTTTTTCATGTGCTTGACGAAGACGTTCGTTCATCGGTTTATTGGCTCCACCGTACAATTCAGCCAAGGTTCCACCTTCTTCTTCTCGAACATCTAGCATTTCAAAAACAGCTTCTTCAAGCATATTTTTCCGACTATCTGAAAGTTCTGGGATTGGGAATGTATTATAAACCAGTCCAGCTGAATAACTATATCGAGTTTCTAATTTCCCACCGATCGCTTGAAACCATTTTATATGCATTTTAGAAACAAGACATCCAAGTAGCCAAATTGGAGTATCATACACAATATAGCAACGATTTGAAATAATTGTATCGTCTCCCACAAATCCCATTGGTATATAATCTCTATCTTCTGAAGTAACAGCAGGAACTAACAGTTGAAACTTCCCTTCTATTTTCCCCTTAGAAAACATATCATCCCATTCACCACGTTGAACAAATTTCCATGGTGTGGATGCAGTTTCTCTTGTTCCAGCAGCCTTAGAATTCAGGCGTTCTTGCCTTACATTTTCAAATAATTGATGGAATTCCTGGATCTTATCTAATTTAGTATATTCATCTTGATCAATCCAAATAGTATATCTAAAATTTCCATTGATATACTCATCTGCTCCAATATACTTTTTAAAATACACTTCAGTTTCAGGATATCTTTGAACTAATTGATTTTTATCATCATTTGTCAGTATTAGATATTTACTTCTTGGCATATTCCCAAAGACTATTTTTGGAAAATTATTTAACTTCTCTGAATCATTGTGATTAGATACAATAATATCATCTGCAAAAGCTAGATAGGGATTTATATTCTTTCCATAACTCTCTCCCTTATCACTATATATAATTCTTTTCTTATCATTTTTATTTGAAAATCCAATGATAGTAACTGTAACCCCTGCATTATGGGCCGCGCTATTATTCCATTTAAACGATTGATATGCAAAGGAAATTTGGCCATATTGTAGAAGAACACTCCACAAAATTGAAACTTGCTCACCTTGATTTATTGAATTTGTTGTTACAAAAGCATATTGAGCATTTTTACCATAAATAAGGTGAGTTGCCTTATAAAACCATCCCGAAATATAATCTAATTTTTTAGAAGAAATTTCTGAACAAATCACATTTTCTAGTTCCTTCTTTTGTTCCAAGGTCATTTTTTTAGAGCCTATATACGGCGGATTCCCAAATATATAAACTTCATCATCTGCCTTAGCATTCAAAACAGTTGTCCAGTCAATTCTTAGGGCATTCCCACAAACGATATTCCCAGCTTCTCTTAAGGGGAGTAGCCTTGGATGGACATCAGCAAGTGCTTCTTCCATCTCCACATTCATCTGGTGTTCCGCTATATACAAGGATAACCTTGCTACTTCATGAGCGAAATCATCCAATTCAATTCCTGAAAATTGGGATAGAGAAATCTTAGATGCATCAGCAATCAATTCTCCTTGATAAACAGCTTTTTCATTTAAGGATTCACGAATTTCACGCTGTTTGATTAAGATATTAATTTCTAAACGACGAAGTTCTTTATAAGTAATGATGAGGAAATTTCCAGAACCACAAGCAGGGTCTAAAAACTTGATAGAGGCCATACGAGTGAGCAACTCTTCTAACTTAGGTAAGATTTGTCGCAATTCCTTGCGACGATGTTCCTCGCTAAAGTCACCACCTCCTATATAGTAGTCAGCTCGTTCTTCTAATTCCGTAAATGCTGCTCGTAAATTATCTAAAAACAGTGGTTTGATGACCTTCATAATATTGGGCACGCTAGTATAGTGCATACCCGATGTTGATCTTGCTTCTGCATTTGCCACGGTTTGAATCATGGAGCCCAAAATATCTGGATTGATTTCATTCCAGTTTAGCAATTCCCCTGCTTCAATGAGTAATTGACGAGTTCTTTTATTGAAAATAAGGTCATGATGTGGCTCTGAAAAAAGCTTACCATTTACATAGGGAAAATCTGATAACCACGACTCCAAATCCTGACGACTAAATTCAGGCATATCTAAAACAGTAAATAGTTTTCTAACACACTCATTCAAGTCAGAACCATCTTCAGATGTCCTCATCTTAATAACATTTGTGAAAGCTCCCTTGGAGATGATATTTGTATCTTCTGCAAATAGTAGAAAAAGAACACGAATCAAAAATAGATTAAATGATTTACCGTCAGTTTCAGTAATGGCAAGTTCAGGATTGATAGAAATTAGTTCATCATAAAGTTTGGTGAAACGCTCTGCCGCTTTTACATCAGCAGGGTTTTCCTTATCATAATCAATCTTTTCAATACCATTCCAAGGTAAGAAGAAATCACAATGGGCTGGTAAATCATTAAAAGAAATTGCTAGAGTCAGTCCTGTCTGTGTATCCTTTGCATATAATTCTTGAAAATCTGTTGTAATAATAAATCGAGATTTACGAACCTGACCATCCAACTCTTTATCAATCTCAGTCAGAGCAAGTAATGGCTGATTTTCAACTTTACGAAAATACAATCTGTTTTTTATTATAAAATCATCAGATGCCACTTTACTTGCTCTTGTTATGGTCGTTTTAGTAATGTCAAACAATGAAACAAAATCAATAATGAATGTCGATTTATTAAGATTCTCTACTAAAACCTTGGTTCTATCCTCAATCTCAGTGATATTTAATAACTTTTTAGCCATTAGATACCTCCAAGAAACGCAAAAAGCCTACTGGATTTTCAGTAGGTTTCAATCTATATTTTTTGCATTTTTTTATTAGGTTATATATATATATATATATATATATATATATGCATTTGCGTAGTCTGACTCATTTTGAACTCCTTTGGAATTAAATTTTCAGAGATGCTGTAAACAATACTAATAACTCTCACCCTAAAACTATTATACCATGATTTCTATTTTTTCTAAAAAACGAACCAGCTGACTTATTCGTTTTCATCCGTTTAGCTCCTACTTCCGATACATTTTAAACTGTAGGAAGAGGTCGCTGTATTTTCCCGTCCATTTATGGTCAAATTTCTCATAAACTTCTAGGTGTTTCATGGTTTCAGCATCTGGATAGAAGGCCTTGTCTTCTTTTTTCTCCTCTGGGAGTAGTTCCTTAGCTGGTAGGTTTGGTGTTGAATAGCCGACATACTCCGCATTTTTAAGAGCATTTTCGGGTTTCAACATAAAGTTGATAAAGGCATAGGCTGCGTCTTGGTTTTTGACTGTTTTGGGAATGACCATATTGTCAAACCAAAGGTTGCTGGCCTCAGTCGGTACTACATAGCGTAGATTTTCATTTTTTTCTAGCATTTGGCTGGCTTCACCTGAGAAGGTCACACCGATAGCAGCGTTGTTCTGAATCATATAGCCCTTCATCTCATCCGCCACAATAGCCTTGATATTTGGAGTCAATTTATAGAGCTTATCCACTGTTTCTTCCAACTGCTGGGTATCCTTGGAGTTGAGGCTGTAGCCGAGGGAGTTGAGCCCCAGTCCCAATACCTCACGCGCCCCATCAAAGAGCATGATAGAGTTCTTATACTCTGGTTTCCAGAGGTCGTCCCAATGCTCAGGAGCCTCATCTACCATGGTTTCATTGTAGACAATTCCTAAGGTTCCCCAGAAGTAAGGGATAGAGAATTTATTGCCTGGGTCAAAGGACTGGTTGAGAAACTCTGGTCCGATATTTTCAAGACCTTCAAGTTTTGAATAATCAAGCGGTACCAAGAGGTCTTCGTCCTTCATCTTGTTAATCATGTATTCACTAGGAATGGCAATATCGTAGGTCGTTCCACCCTGCTTGATCTTGGTATACATGGCTTCATTGGAGTCAAAAGTCTCGTACTGGACTTGGATTCCTGTTTCTTCTGTGAACTGAGTCAAGAGTTCAGGATCTATATAGTCCCCCCAGTTGTAGATAACCAGTTTTTGACTATCTCGGCTATTGATTTTACTATCTAAATGCGTCGCAATTCCCCATAAGACGAGGATAATGGCTACAATTCCTGCTAAAAATGAATAGAGTTTTTTCATGCTTGCTCCTCCTTCTCACGTGAGATAAAGTAATATCCAACCACTAGGATAATACTAAAGAGAAAGACAAGGGCAGACAGAGCATTGATTTCTAGCGAAATCCCCTTACGAGCACGAGAGTAAATCTCGACTGACAGGGTTGAAAAGCCATTTCCCGTTACAAAGAAGGTCACGGCAAAGTCATCTAGCGAATAGGTGAAGGCCATGAAATAACCTGCAATGATAGACGGAGTCAGGTAAGGAAGCATGATTTCCTTGAACATCTGAAATTGACTGGCTCCCAAATCATAGGCCGCATGAATCATATCGCCGTTCATTTCCTTAAGACGTGGCAAGACCATCAAGACCACGATAGGAATCGAGAAGGCCACGTGACTAGATAGAACGGTCAAAAAGCCAAGTGAAAACTTAAGTTGAGTAAAAAGAATCAAGAAGCTGGCACCAATCATAACATCAGGCGCAACCATGAGGATATTATTGAGTGAAAGAAAGGCTTCTTGGTATTTCTTACGAGACTGGTAGATATAAATAGCTCCAAAAGTCCCGATAATGGTCGCTATCAAGGCTGATAGAAAGGCCAAGAAAAAGGTCTGAGTCACAATTAACATAAGGCGACCATCGCCAAACATGGTTTTAAAATGGCTCAAGCTAAAGCCTGTAAAGCTATTCATGTCATTGCCTGCGTTAAAGGCATAACCAATCAGGTAAAAGATAGGCAGGTAGAGGACAAGAAAGACCAGTCCCAGATAAAGGTTGGCAAATTTTTTCATCGTTCTCTCCTTTCCTTGGTCACCCACATGGTGATGAACATGGTCAAGATGAGAATTACACCGATGGTTGAACCCATACCGTAGTTGTCATTGGTTAGAAAATTCTGCTCAATGGCTGTACCTAGTGTGATAACGCGGTTCCCACCAATCAAACGGGTCAGCATGAAGAGACTCAAGCTGGGGATAAAGACAGATTGGACCCCACTTCTCACTCCGTTCATCGATAGAGGGAAGATGACATGACGGAAGGTCTCCCACTTGGTCGCACCGAGGTCATAGCTGGCATTGATGAGATTGTTGTCCATATCATCCAAGACATTGAAAATCGGCAAGATCATAAAGGGAAGCTCGATGTAGCTTGCGACAAAGATAAAGGAGAAATCGGTAAAGAGTAACTGATGTGAACCGATTCCGATAAATTCCAAGAATTGATTAATAGAGCCATTTTGACCAAAAATCCCAATAAAGGCATATGCTTTAAGAAGCAAATTGATCCAGGTAGGCAGGATAATCAGCATGAGCCAGAGTTGACGGTGCTTGAGACGGGTCAAAAAGAGGGCTGTTGGATAGCTGATAAGCAAGGTCACAAAGGTCACAATTCCTGCATAAAGTACAGAGTTAAAGCTCATTTTGAGGTAGGTCAAGTTTTGTGACGCAAAGTAGGATTTATAATTTTCTAAACTAAACTGGCCTTCGATATTGAAAAAGGATTGTCCGAAAATCAAGACCAAGGGTGCCAGGACAAAGAGTGCAATCCAGAGCATGTAGGGCACTACAAAGAGTTTAGAGCTTGTTTTCTTCATCTCTTTCCTCCTCGATTGCATTGATCAGACCTGCTTCTTGCTCTTCAATTTCCACGTATTCTTCGATACGGGCATCGAACTCTTCTTCGGTTTCGTTGAGACGCATGATATGGATGTCTTCTGGCTCAAAGTCCAAACCGATTTCCTCACCCACGATGGCCTTACGGGTTGAGTGGATTATCCATTCATTTCCAAGTTCGTCATAGGCGATGATTTCATAGTGTACCCCACGGAAGAGCTGGGTATCGACCTTAACTTGGAGCTTGCCTTCTTCAGGAAGGGTAATCCGCAAGTCCTCTGGACGAATCACGACCTCAACAGGTTCATTTGGCTTCATCCCACCATCGACCGCTTCAAAGCGTTTGCCGTTGAACTCAACCAAGTAGTCCTCAATCATAATTCCTGGCAAGATATTTGACTCACCGATAAAGGTGGCAACAAAGTGATTGATCGGCTCATCGTAGATATCCACAGGTGTTCCAGACTGGACAATCTCGCCATCATTCATAACGAAAATCCAGTCACTCATAGCCAGGGCTTCTTCCTGATCGTGAGTGACAAAGACAAAGGTAATGCCCAATCGTTGTTGCAGTTCACGCAGTTCGTACTGCATATCTGTTCTTAATTTTAAGTCCAACGCTGACAAAGGCTCGTCCAGCAAGACCACACGGGGTTGGTTGATAATGGCACGGGCAATAGCCACACGCTGACGTTGTCCTCCAGAGAGTTTACGGATGGAACGTTTTTCATACCCTTCCAACTGAACCATCTTGAGAACTTCCGCTACGCGTTTCTCGATTTCTTTCTTGTCAATCTTGCGCAAGCGGAGTGGAAAAGCAACATTTTCAAACACATTCATATGTGGAAACAAGGCATAGGATTGGAAGACCGTATGGACGTCTCGCTTGTTGGTTGGGATGTCATTGATACGGACACCATCCAGCAAAATATCTCCTGTCGTCGCATCCAGTAAACCTGCAATGATGTTAAGGATAGTTGATTTCCCTGAACCAGACGCGCCTAGAAGAGTATAGAACTTCCCTTCTTCCAACTCAAAGTTGATATCTTTGAGAACCTTGGTGTTGCTGTCTTCAAAAACTTTAGAGACGTTTTTGAATTCAATAATTGGTTTTTTCAATTGTCATTTATTCCTTCTTTTTCATAGATTAACAGATCAGGGCTCTGTCAGGCCGCTACTACCTCGCGTAGGAGATTGAACTGCCTACATTCTTCTGCACTGACGATAGGCTTTCACCCCCTTTCCATGACATAGCAGCAGCTTTTCAACTACAGCTTCCTACTTGCTTTCACCCAAGATACGAACTTCTCTCTCAAGAGTAACGCCAGAGTGTTCCTTGACTTTTTCGATAACAGACTCAATCAAGTCCTCGTAGTCTTTAGCCGTTCCATCAGCGACATTGATCATAAAACCTGCGTGTTTTTCTGAGACTTCTACTCCACCAATACGATAGCCTTTCAAGCCAGCTTCAGAAATTAACTGACCTGCAAAATGCCCTACTGGACGCTTAAAGACCGAACCACAAGATGGATATTCTAAAGGTTGCTTGAGTTCACGTAGATGCGTCAAGCGATCCATTTCTTGCTTGATAACCGGATGGCTTCCTGGGGCTAGGGCAAATTTAGCTGATAAGACAACTGCACCAGACTCCTGAATGGCTGAATGGCGGTAACCAAAAGCCAAGTCCTTGACAGATAGGGTCTCGATTTCTCCATCCTTGGTCAAAATTTTACAAGACTGTAAGATGTGGGCAATCTCACCACCATAGGCACCCGCATTCATAAAGACAGCACCACCGACACTTCCAGGAATACCACAAGCAAACTCAAAACCAGTCAAACTATGACGGAGGGCAATGCGAGTTGTTTCAATCAAGTTAGCACCAGCCTCAGCTTCGATGGTATAGCCATCAACGGAAACATGATTGAGCTTGTCACACAAGATAACAAATCCACGAATCCCACCATCACGAACAATGATGTTGCTAGCATTTCCCAGCACCATCCAAGGGATATTTTCTTGATTGGCAAATTTGACAACGCGCGCCAACTCAAAACGATTTCGTGGAAAGACCAAATAATCGGCCTCTCCACCTACTTTTGTATAACTATAGCTATGCAAGGGTTCTTTGAAACGGATATCAATCCCTTCTAAGATTTCAAGCATGTTTTCTTTTACTGACATGACACTCTTCCTTTTACAAAATTCATTCCATTATACCATTTTTAAGACCATTTGACGACCCTAAAAAAATCTTGGGCTTATTTTAAACAAAAAAAGAGGTTTCCCCCTTTTTCTTATGATTTTTTGCAAAAGATAGCCTTGGTTCCATAGGCAACTAGGATCAGTTCAACTAGTAGAATGACTTCAACTAAGACTGGACTTGTAAGCCAGCCAACTTGGGCTAGAGATGGTGCCAGGTCAAAGAAGGCATGTAGGCCATAGGCTGCTAGGAGATAAATCCATTTCTTCTGGCGAACAGCTTGGTAAACCCAAACAGTCAAAAGCAATTGGAAACCTAGAGCCAGAATCCGTTCAAAACCAAGCAAATAAATCTGCCAGACAGAAAGTGACTGAATGGTTTTTAACATATTTTCAGACAGCAATTGCATGACCTGTGGATTCTGAGTTTGAACTGCTGAGAGAACGATGTAGAGATTAATCAAACTAGTAAGACCTAGGAAAATCAACTCCAAGCCACCATGCCCCAATCCATAAGCCAAGGCATCTGCCTTTTCCAAACTTCTCTTTTTCTCCAACCATTTGAAGAAAATAAGACGAGCAGTTTCCTCAAAAAATGCTGCCATGGCTAGGCCATAGATGATATAGACAAGCGGATGGTCTTGTAAGAGGGCAATACTACCGTCTTTTTGAGGATGCAAAACTAAGATATGCACCAGTTTTTCCAAAATCTGTGAAGAGACAAAGAAGGCTACGGCCCCTAATCCCAAAACAGCTAAATTAATCTGGTATTTCTTTTTGGCATACCAAATGCTCCCTAACAAGAAAGCTAGCAAAAGCACCATGGTAATGATAATATGAATGGTCATTTTCTTCTCCTATTCTGCCTTTTCAATATCTTTTTTCATCTCGTCAACATTGAACTTAGCAAACAAGTATTGACGGTCTTGGACTGGGAAACGTTGATCCAATTGGTCAACAGCTCCCACCTCAATAATGCCTTCCTTGATGACAAAGTCCATGACATGACCACCGAAGGTCAAATCATCTGAAATGAAGTGCAGATGGTAGCCTGCCACACTAACCCCATGGAAAATCTCTGGCGTCCAGAAACCAACGATGGTCCCCGCCACATTATCACGACTATATTCCGGTTGATGGGTTGCGACATCAGCAAACTTGGTATCTGGTGTCGACTTGGGAATCATGCGCACATGCATATGTGAAAATTCCCCCCGAATCTTGATAGAGCGGAAAAGATTTTCTCCGTCATAATAAGACTCGATTCGCTCTTCCAATTCCTTGTCTGTCATCTCAAACCGCTGGCGGAAAATGACCTCTGCTTGATGCGGTACTACTGCTGCATAAGGAATGAGAGCATCTGGTGATACTTCTACAATTTCTGGTTGCTCTCCTGATCCTTTGGCCTGATAAGCCTTGCCATCCAAGACAATCAATTCCCCATCAATGGAATCCAAGGTTCCCAAACCAAGGTCACCATGCTCTAGCAATTCTCCTACTGTCATGGTACCACCATAAAGGCCAGCCATCAAGGCTCCAAGGGTATTGTATTGAAATAATTTCACTGGTTCCTGCACGTTCTTATCCATTCACTTTCTTGTCTGTTATACTCAATGAAAATCAAAAAGCAAACTAGGAAGCGAGCCGCAGGTTGCTCAAAGCACTGCTTTGAAGTTGTAGATAGAACTACATATATACGGCAAGGCGAAGCTGACGTGGTTTGAAGAGATTTTCGAAGAGTATTATTCTATAAATGTTACTCCTAAGTATACCACATTTACCCCTAGATGTGAACGATAGAAACACTCTAGACATTGCCAAGAAGGAAAAAAAAAGGTACAATGTAACAAAATCAAGGGAGGTCTGGAATGAAGAAACAAAGCAAGTACCAAGAGGTTGTTTCCTATCTGAAAAACGGTATCGAGTCTGGACGTTTTCCAACGGGAAGTCGCCTGCCTTCTATCCGTCAACTGAGCCTTGACTTTCACTGTAGCAAGGATACCATTCAGAGAGCCCTTCTGGAATTACGGCACGAACAATACCTCTATGCCAAGCCCCAGAGTGGTTACTATGTCCTAGAACAAGGGCAACACCAGGATCTAGAAATCGAAGTCACTGACGAACATGCCAGTGCCTATGACGATTTCCGACTCTGTATCAATGAAACCTTGATTGGCCGGGAAAACTACCTCTTCAACTACTATGACAACCAAGAAGGATTAGAAGACTTAAGACAATCCATTCATAAACTCCTCTTTAACCAAGCTCTCTACTGCAAGGCTGATCAACTTGTACTGACTTCTGGAACCCAGCAAGCCTTGTTTATCCTTTCTCAAATATCCTTTCCTAGCCAAGTCAAGGAAATCTTGGTAGAACAGCCAACCTACCATCGGATGAATCGCCTCTTGATTGCTCAAGGTCTGGACTATCAAACGATCGAACGAGGCATTGATGGGATTGACTTGGAAGAACTGGAAGGCCACTTCAAGACAGGTAAAATTAAATTTTTCTATACCATTCCTCGTTTTCACTATCCTCTGGGGCATTCCTATTCAGAACAGGACAAACGGGCTATTCTTGACTTAGCAGCTAAGTATGGTGTTTATATCGTCGAAGACGATTATCTGGGGGATTTGGACTCCAAGAAGGGCCAGACCTTCCACTATCTGGATACAGAGAAGCTCGTAATTTACATAAAGTCCTTCTCAACCAGCCTCTTTCCAGCCCTGCGGATTACGGCACTCATTCTGCCAAATGCTATCAAAGAAGCCTTTGTGGCCTACAAAAATATCCTAGACTACGACAGCAACCTCATCATGCAAAAGGCCTTATCACTCTATATTGACAGTCAATTATTTGAGAAAAATCGTCTGGCTCGCTTGTCCAATCAGGAAACTTACCAAAAACAAATCGAGGAAATCTTAACTAAAACACCTTGTCCCCTTCCTCATTATCCCCTACACGATGGTTTATTGCTCGATCTCAGACAGTATCCTAAAATCGCCAGCCTAAAACACAGTCAGCTGAAATTGGACTTCTTTGAGGAGGCTTACTTGGATGCCTGCCCTTATCAATTTGCCAAGGTATCCCTAGACAATCTGGAAAAGGTTTTAAACTATTTAAAAGCAGAATTGGAATAACTTCCAACTCTGCTTTTTTCTTATTGTTCAACTTCTGTTAAGGTTGCCGCTTTTTCAAGATATTTTTGGTAGGTGCCGTCATCCTTGAGTTTTTGGATGACCTTGTCCACCACTTCTTTCAAATCAGCACTATTTTTTCTAAGGGCAACTGCATTAGCTTCGCCGTCCTTCATCTTCAAGCTGACAGTTGCGACAGCTAAGTCTGCATTTTTAGCAGCATAGCTAAGGGCAACAGGCTCATCCATGTGAACAGCATCTACTTTTCCAGCCTGCAATTCATTGACAGCTTCACCCATATTGGTTAGGGAAGTCAATTGAGCTTTTGGCAATTGTTCCTTGACCATTGATTCTGGAACAGTCCCTTTTTGGGCTGCAATATTAGCACTTTCTAGGCTAGTTAAATCCTTGTATTTTTCTACATCAGCCTTCCGAACCAAGAAACTAATCTTGTTTTCATAGTAAGGGATTGAAAAGTCAAAGACTTCTTTTCTCTCGTCAGTAGCGCTAATTCCTGCAACTGCTAGGTCAGCCTTACCAGTTTGAAGACTAGTCAAGACATTATCAAAACTCATGCTTGAAATTTCCAACTTGACCCCAAGTTCATCAGCGATAGCTTGAGCCATGTCAATATCCGCACCGACTACCTGATTTTTCCCGTCAACCAAAGACTGAAATTCAAAAGGTGCATAGTCAGGGCTGGTCGCCACAACCAATTTCCCTTTTTGCTTAATGGCCTCAACAGCTGACTGAGAACCATTAGAACCCGACTGGCAAGCCACTAAGAAGAAACTTGCAAGAAAGCTACATAAAACAAATATCCATTTTTTCGATTTCATAAATAAACAACCTCTCTGTTAATTTTGTATAATTATAACGCTATCCAAGTTGCTTGTCAAGTATTTTTCTTACATTTTCATAAAATATATTTACTAAAAAATAGAAATACAGTGATTAGTTTATCTATCTATTGGGAACTTATTTTCAAAAAAATCATTTATCATATCTTGATGCTGCTGGTTTACAATTGCAATATTTTGTATGTCACTATGATCAAAAAATCCTAATTCTAAAGTTTCATCACTTGTAAAAAAATTTGTAGAGATAGAAGTTTCAGATGAAACTAAATACAAGATTGTAAGAACTTGAGCCTCATCACCATTCGGATAACTGTCTGAATATTTTGTATAAACATTTAAGAGTTTTTCCACCCTCACTTCGACTCCTGTTTCTTCATAAAACTCTCGCACTAAAGCTTCTAAAGCCGATTCTCCTAATTCAAGAGCACCACCTGGTAATCCCCACGTTCCTTTATCTGCTCGTTTTTGTAATAAAATTTTTCCTGATTGACTTAATATTCCACAGGTAAAATTTAAAATAATTTTATCTTTTCCAACTTTTTTTCTGATATTCTGTATGTAGTTCATTATTCACCTCTGACAAAGTAAACTATCTATACAATGAAAGCTTACTGTATTAAAAAGTAAGCTTTCACAATAATTTTATCCTTTGAATACTTTATAGTTCGACAATCTTACCTGTTTCAAAGTAAACAACCCATTCACAGATATTCTTGGCATAGTCTCCAATGCGTTCCAAGAAGGCAATCACTTGGAAATAATCACGACCTGTAACAATAGCATCAGGATTTTTCTTGATTTCTTCTGTAGCCAAATCACGAATGCTATCAAAGTAATGGTTGATTTTTTCGTCCATTGCTGCTACTTCATAGGCTTGGTCTACTGAACCATTCAGATAGAGTTCAAGGGCTGCTTCAACGAAGTTCTTGACATCGCGACCCATTCTCTTGATTTCTTCTTCAACAGCTGGGATACGTTGCTCCCCCTTCATACGAATGGCTGCTCTTGCAATGGAAACAGCATGGTCCCCCATACGTTCCAAGTCCGATACAGCCTTCAAGACTGTTAGAACTGTACGCAAGTCCTGAGAAACAGGTTGTTGAAGGGCAATCATTTCAAATGATTTCTTTTCCAATTTCACTTCGTATTCGTTTACTTCTGCATCGTCTTCGATGACTTCCTTGGCCAAATCACGGTCATGCGTAACAAAGGCACGCACTGTCCGATTGATTTGGGATAGCACTTCTTGTCCCATAGCATAGAACTGGTTGTGCAATTTCTCTAAATCTTCCTCAAATTGAGAACGTAACATCATTTATCTCCTTATCCAAATTTTCCTGAAATGTAATCTTCTGTTTCCTTGTGTTGTGGGTTGAGGAACATCTTCTTGGTATCGTTAAACTCAATCAAATCTCCATCTAGGAAAAATCCTGTCTTGTCAGAGATACGAGAGGCTTGTTGCATGGAACGCGTTACCAAGAGCATGGTGTATTTATCTTTTAGACCATACAAGGTTTCCTCGATCTTACCGGCCGAGATAGGGTCCAAGGCTGAAGTCGGTTCATCCAAGAGAATGATTTTAGGACTGGTTGCCAAGACACGAGCAACACAGACACGTTGTTGTTGTCCACCTGAAAGACCGATAGCTGAATCATGCAGGCGATCCTTGACCTCATCCCAGATAGAAGCTCGTTGTAGGGCTTTTTCTACCGCTTCATCCAGAACCTGCTTATCCTTAACTCCATTGATACGAAGCCCGTAAACAACATTTTCGTAGATAGACATAGGGAAAGGGTTCGGTTGTTGGAAAACCATACCAATTTCCTTACGCAATTCAACTGTATCTGTACGTGGGCTGTAAATGTTGTGGCCGTTGTAAACCACCGAACCAGTTGTGGTCACTTCTGGATTGAGATCCCCCATGCGGTTGATAGCCTTGAGGAGGGTTGACTTCCCTGATCCAGATGGACCAATCAAGGCTGTAATTTCCTTAGGTTGGAAAGATAGGGAAACACTATTCAAGGCCTTTTTTTGATTATAGTAAACGGACAGGTCTGATACCTGTAAAATCGCTTCTTTCATACTGTTTCCTTTCTATCCAAAGTGTCCTGTTACGTAGTCATTGGTTGACTGTAGTTTGGCATTTTGGAAAATATTAGAGGTCTTATCGTACTCAATCAAGTCACCCAAGTAGAAAAATCCTGTGTAGTCACTAGCACGCGCAGCCTGCTGCATACTGTGGGTCACGATGATAATGGTAAAATCCTTCTTCAACTCCAGCATGGTTTCTTCAAGTTGAGCAGTCGCAATCGGATCCAAGGCTGATGCCGGTTCATCCATCAAAAGGATATCTGGTTTAACAGAGATAGCACGAGCGATACAGAGACGTTGCTGCTGACCACCTGATAGGGTCAAGGCCGACTTGTGCAAATCGTCTTTGACCTGGTCCCAAAGGGCAGCCTGACGAAGAGAGGTTTCTACAATTTCATCCAAGACTTGTTTGTTCTTAACTCCTGCACGTTCATGGGCAAAAGTGATGTTGCGGTAGATAGACTTGGCAAAGGGATTTGGGCGTTGGAAGACCATTCCAATGTGCTTACGCATCTCATAAACATTAATTTCTGGACGGTTAACATCAATCCCTTGGTAGAGGATTTGACCTGTTACCTTGGCAATATCAATGGTATCATTCATACGGTTGAGACTGCGGAGGTAGGTTGATTTCCCTGAACCAGAAGGGCCAATTAAGGCAGTAATTTTATTTTTTTCAAATTGCATATCGATGCCCTTGATGGATTCATTTTTACCGTAGTAAACATGTAAATCCTTAGTAGAGAGGGCCACTTTCTCTTCAGGAAAGGTGATGATATGCTTTTCATCCCAATTATATTTTGACATGGCTTCTCCTTTAGGCAGCGGTTAATTTCTTATGTAGGTAACTTCCGAGTTTACGGGCTCCAAAGTTAAAGATGAGGATAAAGATGAGGAGCACAGCTGCAGAACCTGCTGATACGATAGTTCCATCAGGAATGGTTCCTTCACTATTAACTTTCCAGATGTGGACAGCCAAGGTTTCTGCTTGACGGAAGATAGAGATTGGGCTGGTCACACTGAGAATATTCCAGTTAGACCAGTCTAGAGCTGGAGCGGATTGTCCTGCTGTATAGATAAGAGCCGCAGCCTCACCAAAGATACGACCAGAGGCCAAGACAACCCCCGTTACGATGCCTGGAAGGGCTTCTGGAATGACCACATGGACAACTGTCTCCCAACGAGAAATCCCAAGAGCCAGACCAGCCTCACGTTGCGTATGGTGAACGTGTTTTAAGCTGTCCTCAACATTTCGAGTCATCTGAGGAAGGTTAAAGACCGTCAAGGCCAAGGCGCCTGAAATAATTGAAAATCCATACTCAAACTGAACTACAAAGATCAAGTAACCAAAGAGACCTACAACCACTGATGGCAGTGAAGACAAGATTTCAATACAGGTTCTGACAAAATTGGTCACAGGACCTTTTTTGGCGTATTCAGCTAGGAAAATCCCAGCTCCCATAGACAAAGGCACAGAGATAATCAAGGTAATAACCAGAAGGAAGAAGGAATTATAGAGCTGAATTCCAATCCCTCCGCCTGCTTGGTAAGAAGAGGATTTGCCAGTCAAGAAAGACCAAGAGATGTGGGGCAAACCACGAACCAAGATATAAAGAATCAAGGATGCCAGGATGGCAACGATAATTCCTGCAATCGAGTAGAGGACAGCTGTTGCAATTTTATCTAATTTCTTAGCGTGCATAGTTTTTCTTTCCTCTTTCTTTCGTAATCAATTTAATCACACTGTTGAAGGCCAAACTCATCAAAAGCAAGACTAAGGCCAGTGACCAGAGAACATTATTATCAACTGTACCCATGACGGTATTTCCAATACCCATGGTCAACACAGAAGTCAAGGTCGCAGCAGGTGTTGTCAATGAAGTTGGGACAACGGCTGAGTTTCCGACGACCATCTGAATGGCCAAAGCCTCACCAAAGGCACGCGCCATCCCAAAGACCACTGCTGTGAAAATCCCTGAACGCGCTGCCTTCAAGGTCACGCGCCAGATGGTTTGCCAGCGGGTGGCTCCCATAGCCAAACTTGCTTCGCGGTAGTGACGAGGCACCGCACGCAAGCTATCTGTTGTCATAAAGGTTACCGTCGGTAAAATCATGACAAAGAGTACGAAAATCCCTGACAGAATCCCAAAACCAGTTCCACCAAAGATACTACGGACAAAAGGAACTACGACCTGCAAACCTATAAATCCATACACTACTGAAGGAATTCCGACTAGCAATTCAATGGCTGGTTGCAAGATTCTAGCACCTTTTGGTGAGACCTCGGTCATAAAGACAGCTGCACCAATGGCAAAAGGAGTTGCGATAAGGGCTGATAGGATTGTGACAATAAAGGAACCCAAAATCATGGGAAGGGCACCAAATTGTTTACCTGAAGGATTCCAAGTTTGTCCAAAGAGAAAATCAAAGATGTTGACCCCATTGACAAAGAAGGTCGACAAGCCTTTTTGGGCTACGAAAATCAAAATCATAGCCACAATGATGACAATCAAAGACAGGCAGGCAAAGGTCAAGCCTTTTCCTAATTTCTCTAGACGAGAGTTCTTTGAGGGAGAAAGCAATTTTTTAGCTAATTCTTCTTGATTCATTAGTGACTCCCTTCTAGTGCTATCACCGTTCCTACAGCATCTTTTTCAACCTTCATTTCCTTAACAGAAATATAGCCCATCCCCTTAACGATTCCACTTTGCGCTTCATCTGAGAGGACAAAGTTGAGAAATTCTGCCACCAATTCATTTGGTTGACCTAGGGTATACATGTGTTCATAAGACCACAAAGGCCAGTTATTGGTTGTAACATTTTCTGCAATCGGCTCATAGCCATTCAACTTCATGCGTTTCACCGAGTCATCCACATAGGCAAAGGCTAGGTAAGAAATGGCTCCTGGTGTCTGGGAAACAATGTTTTTGACCATCCCATTTGAATCCTGTTCTTGACTCTGCACGGCAGATTGACCATCCATGATAACACTATCAAAGGTTGCACGTGAACCCGAACTTGCCGCACGATTGATAATGGAAATGGCTAGGTCTTTCCCACCGACTTCTTTCCAGTTGGTCACTTGACCTGTGAAGATGCTACGGAGTTGTTCAGTTGTCAGATTTTCAACATCAACTTCCTTGTTTACAATGACTGCCAAGCCCGCTACAGCAACCTTATGGTCCACTAGAGCGGATGCGTTGATACCGTCTTTTTCCTCGGCAAATACGTCTGAATTTCCTACATCAACGGCTCCAGACTGAACCTGAGACAAACCTGTACCAGATCCTCCACCTTGGACGTTGACTGTTTTTCCAACGTGCATAGAGCCAAATTCATCTGCTGCTGCTTCGACCAAAGGCTGAAGAGCCGTTGAGCCAACAGCTGTCATGGATTCCCCACGATCAATCCAGCTAGCACATCCCGCCAAAGAACCTGCTAGCAAAAGAGCCGCAAGGGATAGAGCGAGTTTTTTCCTTTTTTTCACTGTTTTTCTCCTTGAAAATAATGGTGAATGCTGTGAATTTTTTCAACTATTTATTTATGTTTTTCTTTTTTAAAATTGAGAGCAAACTGAAGTTGATAGCTTAATTTTACTAGAAATTTGCTCAGTTGCCGTCTCCACCAATTTTGACTTAAAATGAAAGACAATTTGAAAAAAAATCCATACTTCCACTATAACATAGACAAGCTACTTTGACTAGCATTTTCACTTGAATCTGAGGCCTTTTGGAAAATAATTTTTCAAAACATTTCCCGTCACCTTAGCAAATCCCAAGCCATTGCCTTGAATCAAAACTTGGTACCAACCATTTGGTAGACTTTCCGCCAACCGAACAGTCTCTCCAGCCGCATACTTGACAAACGCTTCTTGGTCAATTTCAACCGACTGCTTGATCTGACTCGGTTTCAAGGCTAGACCAAGAGCAAAACTAGGCTCAAAGCGTTTCTTCTTAAAAGTGCCCAAATGCAGTCCATTGCGAGCAATCTTGAGTTTCCCTAAATCTGGCAAGAATTCTGGCAAGAGATAAAGTTGGTCACCAAAAGTCTGCAAGATTCCCCTTAGATTGATTTTCAAGTGTTTTTGGGCAAATTCCTGCCACAAAGTAACTTGTTCTCGGCTGAGATTGCTCTTACTTGCCTTACATTTAGGAGCTGAATTGTCACCTTTAAATTGTAAATGAGCGACAAACTGCCCCTCTCCCTTAAAATGATGAGGATACATCCGAGCCGTTTCTGGCAGGTCAATACCAGCTACCATTCCATTGATATGCTCTACTGGTAACAAATCAAAATCATACTCCTCCAGTAGCCAATTGACAATCTCTTCGTTTTCCTCGGGGGCCCAGGTACAGGTTGAATAAACCAAGCGACCACCTTCAGCTAGCATGGTCACTGCATCCTCCAGAATTTCTCTTTGCAAGCTAGCACATTGACTTGGATAATCTAAGCTCCAATAATCCATAGCATCTGGTTGCTTACGGAACATTCCTTCACCAGAGCAAGGGGCATCAAGAACGATTAGGTCAAAATAGCCCTTAAAAACCTTGGCCAAGCGGTCAGCAGATTCATTGGTTACCACGACATTTGTCGCTCCAAAGCGCTCCATGTTTTCAACCAAAATCTTAGCCCGTTTGCTTGAAATTTCATTGGAAACAAGTATCCCCTCCCCTGCTAGATAGGCTGCTAGTTGAGTGGATTTTCCACCCGGTGCAGCAGCCAAATCCAAGACCTTCATACCAGGACTGGGCTGGGCTACCTGAGCAACCATCTGGGCAGCGGGTTCTTGCGAATAAACCAAACCAGTAGCATGCTCAGGTGATTTCCCTGAAACCTTCCCATAATGTCCCCAAGGAGTTTGAGGAATGGCATCAGGAAAAGAAACTGGCGCTTCTTTTAAAGGATTGACCCGAAAGGCCGAAACCGCTTCCTCCTCAAAAGAGGCAAGAAAATCTCTTGCCTCATCTCCTAGTATCTCTTCATATTTTTCAACAAATCCTTCTGGAAATTTCATTTAAGTTCTTTTCCTTTCGTAAATATAGGACTGAATTTCCTCCTGCATCTTAAGAGGTAGCATCATGACCGGTTGTCTGGTTTGAAAATCAGGAGCTTCACCAGATAGGGTCACAACCCGATAGCCCAGACTTTCCCCTAAAATACTAGCCGCAGCATAATCCCATGGTTGCAGATAGGTAACATAGGTCAACAAACGCCCTGACAAAATCTTTACAAAACTAATGGCCGCACTCCCATAGACACGAACACCGAGGACCGCTCGACCCAAATCAGCCAGCCCCCATTCGTTGGTTTCCAACATACCACTATTTCCTGCAATGAGGAAATCTCCAAGTGGTTTTTCTTGAAAGGGAGCTAGGGGCTTATCGTTTCGACAAACTGGAAAGGCTCCACCACCATGGTAACAATCCCCTTTGACCACATCATAAATGATACCAAACTGTCCCTGACCATTCTCAAAATAAGCCATCATGACAGCAAAATCTTCCTGCTGGGCTACAAAATTATTGGTCCCATCAATGGGATCAATGACCCAAACCTTGCCCTCTTGAACCGAGGCTCGCAGACACCCTTCTTCAGCGCAAATCTTATCCTCAGGATAACGGGATAGAATTTCACCAACCAAGAGTTCCTGAACTTCCTTGTCCAGTCTGGTTACCAAATCTGTTGGAGAGGACTTGGTCTCAACACGCAAGTCTTCCTGCATATGGTCAAGGATGTACTGCCCCGCCTTCTTGACAAGCTCTTTGGCAAATTCAAATTTACTTTCCAAGAGAAATCTTTCCTTCCCCTTTTTCCTTGGCAGCCTGAACTGCTCGGTAAAGCGAATAGCCACTAACTGTTTCAAATTCTCGTCCCAAACGTTTCTCTTCGCTCTTGCTTGGCACGACCGCTTTGAATCCCTTATAGGAGTCCAGTAACTTTTTAGCCTCTACCTTGCCCTCATAGGCAGCTTCAACATCATTAAAAAAAGAAAGCACTGAAGCAAGTTCTTCAGTGCTCCACGACAAATCTAGTGGGTAACTATACTGTTTGTTCATTAACTAATACCAGCTCTCATTCTTGCTTCTTTTAGTTCTTGCTTACGGTAACTACGAGGGAGAAAAGCACGAATCTCATCTTCATTAAAACCAATTTGCATACGTTTGGCATCAATAATAATTGGGCGACGCAAAAGACTTGGATACTGCTCAATTAAATGAAGCAATTCCGATACCGAGATACTCTCTACATCAATATTCAATTTTTGAAAAATTTTTGAACGAGTTGAAATGATGTCATCAGTACCATTTTCGGTCAAGGAAAGAATGTGTTGCAATTCCTTTCTTGTTAAGGGACTGGTCATAATATTGTGCTCCTCAAAGGGCACCTTATGTTTTTCTAACCAGGCCTTCGCCTTACGACATGAAGTACAGCTCGGTGATAGAAATAGTGTAATCATGCTTTTCTCTTCTTATCTATACTTTGCTACTTCTATTATACAAAAAAATAAAGCGCTTGACTAGAGATTTTTAGAAAAAAAGCCTATTTTTTCAAGAAAAATAGACTGTTTGCGAACGATTGAGGTAAGGTAGATTTAGTTAATTCACTCTTGACAATAGTTTCGAATCACATACCTAACTTATTTACTCAAAATAAGAACATCTTTAGTATTATTTCCTAAGACTTTTCAGGTACAAAAAACCAAAGAAGCTCTCATAGAGGGCGAAAAAGAGGAGGAAGGCATGGAGGAAGAAGGTCTCTGGTAAAATCAGAATAACAGGATCCTTGGCTGGATCAAAAAGCCAGGTATCATCTCCCACAAAGAGAATTTGATGGAAAAGAGTAAAGAATTGGTCAAAACCAATCAAAACTCCTCCAAGACCAATCAGCACAGGCAAGACTACTAGAGTCAAAAGCCCCTTACTGAATAAAGATAAAAAGCCCTTTTTAACAATCCCTTTGACAAAGAAATAGAAACTTGGTAGTGTCACTAGAGCTACTAGCTGAACAAAGTGAAAGAGATTCTTCACCACCGCAAAATGGTGTAATCCAGCTGTTGACGAACGAAAATCTGGCATCTGCAAGACTTGAATAAAAGGATTAGTCAGGTAATTCATCAAGATATGAAAGTTATATTGAATGGTTTCTGGTTTTAGATAAACTCGATTCGTTAAGTTCAGCCACTGAATTTCCAGCGGATAAAAAATCCAAACCAAATAAATGGTCAAAAGGATTGAGAGGGAGAGGAGAAAGAGCATAGAGCTCCAAAAGGTCAGTTTAGTTTTCATCAAAGTTCCACTCCGCAAGGCTAGAAACCACATGAGTCGGTGCGATTGGCAGGTCTGCTACTTCTTCTGCCTTGGTAAAACCTGTCGTTACCAAGAGCGTTGGAATGCCATTGTCAATCCCTGCTCGGATATCTGTTAAGTAGTTGTCCCCAACCATAATCAACTCTTCACGTTCCAAACCTAAGTGCTCAACTGCCTTGTCCATAATGATGGCATTTGGTTTCCCGATATAAACAGGCTTCACTCGTGTTGCTACTTCAAGCAGCGTAATCAGTGAACCAGCACCTGGCAAAAGACCGCGTTCTGTCGGGATGTTGAGGTCAGGATTGGTTCCGATAAAGTGAGCGCCTTTTTGAATAGCAAGAGTTGCTGTGGCAAATTTTTCATAGTCCACTTGCCAGTCCAGTCCAACTACCACATAGGCAGGATTTCTCTTGTCTTCCACATAACCAGCCGCCTTGATGGCTTCTTTGAGACCTGATTCTCCGATAACATATACCGTCTTTTCAAGCCCCAAATCGTTCATATAGTCAATGGTTGCCAAAGTCGCTGTGTAGACAGTCGATAGGGGCGTATCGATATTAAAATTCTGAGCCAACATTTCCTGAACACTCTCAGGAGTACGAGTCGTATTGTTGGTCACAAAAAGATAGGGGATATCCCGCTTTTGCAATTCATGGACAAAAGCTTCTCCTGCTGGAATTCGATCTTTGCCCTTATAAATGGTTCCGTCTAAATCAATTAAATAGCCTTTATATTTCATATTTTTCTCTAATCCTTCTTCATTTCTTGCCAAGTGATGATGGCTTGGGCATTGGTAGCCCCGTCACTTGTAATCTCATGTTTACTTTCCAGTCCAGTCCGTTCAACAGCCGATGTAATCACCCCACCTGGTCTAACTTCCTTGACATACTTGAGGTTGATTTTCTTGGGAATATATTGGGTCAAAAAATCCGCACCCATGACCTCAAAAATCCAGTCCAAGTATTTACTGTTATTGACATGGCCATTCATATCCAAGTCGTAAAAACGGACATGGTAATCCTTACTGATTGGCTCTTCTAGATTTGCATACTTTGGTCCGCGAATCAATTTTTTATCAAACTCAGACTGGTAAGGAGCCACAATATCAGGTTCGACAGCATGGACTTTTCGACTATCTCGATCCATGAGAACAAAGGTCGCCAACATGCGAATGATTTCTTGACCTGCTTCATCATAGATAGTGAAACGGCGATAGCAAAAGAGTCGATTGTAGCTCAAGGCTTCCGTTTCAATGGTGATTTCTTCCGCAAAACAAGGCAAACGAACCACCTCAATATCATAGTCTGTGATAATCCAGACCAGATTATAGTCTTCCAAAATGGCCTTATCACTAACTCCCAGCTCAATCGACTGCATCCCTGAAACTTGTAGGGATAGTAAAATCACATCTGGGAGTTTGATATGACCGTTCATATCAGCCATATCAAAAGGAATTTTCATTTTCATTTGATAAGTTAAGCCCATCATCCTACTCCAAAATAAATCGTTCTGCTACAGTGTCTCCCAAAAAGAGACCTCTTTTTGTCATGCGCACGCGATCACCGTCTATTTGCATGAGACCTTGTTGAATCAAGTCCTTGACAATTTCTCCATAAAGTCCATCAAAAGACCGTCCAAATTTTTCCTCAAATCGCACCATGGAGACTCCTGATTTCTTGCGGAGTCCCAAGAACATTTCTTCTTCCATTTGCTCTTTTTGACTCAGGTGCTCTTCTGTGATACGTGCATTGCCTTCCTCAACTGCACTGAGATAATGACGAATCGGACCATGATTTTTATAGCGCACTCCGTTGACATAACCAGAGGCCCCAGCACCGATGCCATAGTATTCAGCATTATCCCAGTACATGAGATTGTGGCGGCTTTCAAAACCAGGCTTTGAGAAATTGGAAATCTCATAATGCTCAAAACCAGCTCGCTCCAGCTCTGCAATGATGTACTCAAACATCTCAGCTTCCAGTTCCTCCTTAGGCAGAGGTAATTTCCCTCGTCGCATACGGTTCATAAAGACCGTATGGTTTTCTAAAATCAAGCTATAGAGACTCATGTGGGGAATATCCAGTCCAATAGCCTTAGCCACATTTTCCTTGACCTGCTCCATGGTCTGACCTGGCAGTGCATAAATCAAGTCTATAGAGATATTGTCAAAACCAGCCAGTTTCAGGCGGTCGATATTTTCATAAATATCCTTCTCCAAATGACTGCGCCCAATCTTTTTCAGCATTTTATCGTCAAAGGTTTGCACACCTAGCGAAACACGATTGACAGCCGAGTTTTTCAAAACAGCTATCTTATCTGCATCCAAGTCGCCTGGATTGGCTTCAATGGTCAACTCTTCTAAGACAGACAAGTCCAAGTTTTTAGTCAAGCCCTTCAATAACACCTCCAGTTGAGAAGCTGATAGAGCTGTCGGTGTTCCACCACCAATATAGAGGGTTCTTAACTTTTGAATATCATAAGATTGAAACTCTTCTAACAGATGTTCCAAATAACTATCTACTGGCTGATTCTTGATAAAAACTTTTGAAAAGTCACAATAATAACAAATCTGGGTACAAAATGGGATGTGCACATAGGCTGACGTTGGTTTCTTCTGCATAGTACTTATTATACCACAAAGACAGGCTACGAGAAAAAAATCACCATCCCCAGATACATAGTCCGTCCAGAGATGGTGATGGTTTATTCTTCTGTTATGTCAATAACAATCTCTTCTGATTCATCAAGAGTTTCGGCCTTTTCTTGCCATTGCTCCTTGAGATTATTGAATTGATTTTTTGATGCTTCTGTCGCTTGACGAGCACATGATTTGGCTTGAGCAAGGACACTGTCCACAGTGATTTCACCTGACTCAACCTGTTCTTTGGTTTTCAGAACAAAATCTGTAGCCTGCTCCTTAACTTCTGTTAGTTTTTCACAGACCTGCTCCTTGGCATACTCCGGATCTTCTCTCAAATCATCTAGAAAATCTTGAGCCTGACTGCAAACTTGTTTGCCCTTGTCGCTTGTTAAAAACAAGGCAAGAGCTGCACCTGAAACGGTTCCTAAAAGGATTGAGGATAGTTTACCCATAAGAATTCTCCTTTTTTATTTTTTGAAAAATTTACTTGCAAGACGAAGAGCTGACAGACTTGCACCAGTCTTGAGTGTTTTTGATCCAGCTGATGAAGCTTTCTTGCTCAAGACACGCGCATGGTCATTGAGGTCGGAAACAGATAGAGATAAATCTGCAACAGCACTAAAGAGTGGATCAATCGTTGCTACCTTGACATTGATATCATCTGCCAAGACATTGACCTTAGCCAGCAATTCATTGGTATGATGCAAGGTCACATCCACATCTGAAGTCAAGGTTTTAATCGTCTTCTCTGTTTCATCAATAACACGTCCAAGCTTTTGTACAGTAATGATTAAATACACTAAAAATACAATCAAAGCAAGGGCTACAAGAATATATGCAACTTCTAACATTTAGTTTTCCTCCTCTGAAATATAGTAAGGGGCCTTCTTTCGATTTTGATATAGAATGATAAAAATACCAAGACCGATAAGGACAACTGATAGCCATTGAGACACTCGAAGACCAAAGAACATGAGACTATCTGTCCGCATACCTTCGATGACCATACGACCGAAACCATACCAAATCAAGTAAAAGGCAGTGATATGACCTCGTCTAAGGCTCTTCCATTTTCGTCTGAATATCAAAATTAAAGTAAATCCAAGTAGATTCCATAGAGACTCATAAAGGAAGGTCGGTTGACGGTAGCTCCCCTCAATATACATCTGGTCACGAATAAAGCCAGGTAGATAATCCAGATTATCCACTGCTGCACCATAGGCTTCTTGGTTAAAGAAATTGCCCCAGCGACCCAAACTTTGGGCAATCATGACGCTAGGCGCCGCAATATCTAGGAAATCCCAAGTATTGATGAGTTTACGATCAGCAAAGATATAGAGTACAATAGCCCCAGTTATCAAACCACCGTAAAAAGCCAAACCACCATTCCAAATGGCAAAAATTTCTCCCAAGTTCTGACTATAGTAATCAAAACGGAAAATAACATAATAGAGACGAGCTCCTAAAATAGCCAGAGGAAAGGCTATCAAGATAAAATCTAAAATATCGTCTGGTATGATCTTCTTTCTAGGTGCTTCTTTCATGGTCAAATAAACCGCAAGAATCAAGCCTGTTACAATACACAAGGCATACCATCGAATGGCTAGAGGGCCTAGATGAATCGCAATTGGATCAAACATTAGGCACCTCCTCGTTTTGAGCAATGAGATTGGTCAAGCGTTCTTCGAACAAACGCGTCGCATCAAAGCCCATTTCCTTGGCACGATAATTCATGGCAGCAGCCTCAATCACGACAGAGATATTACGACCTGTTTTCACTGGAATGCGGATACGAGGAATGGCTACGCCAGAAATTTCTATTTCCTCTGCATTGTTTCCAAGACGATCAAAAGTTTTATGTGTATCGTAATTTTCCAAATAAACAGCCAGCTGGACTTGTGAAGAATCCTTGACGGCACTCGCACCGTAGAGGCTCATGACATCGATAATCCCAACCCCACGAATTTCAATCAGGTGTCTCAAGATTTCAGCTGGTTCACCCCAAAGAGTAATCTCATCCTTGGCAAAGATGTCTACGCGATCATCTGCTACCAAGCGGTGACCACGTTTGACAAGCTCTAGACCTGTCTCACTTTTACCAATTCCACTATCGCCCTGAATCAAGACACCCATACCATAGATATCCATCAAGACACCGTGCACACTGGTACGTTCTGCCAAACGAGAATCCAAATAGCTAGATAACTCTCCAGACAATCGACTGGTCGCCGTACGGCTAGTTAAAATAGCAATCTTACATTCTCTAGCTGCCTTTAGCATCTCCTCAGGAACCACCAAACCACGAGCAACAATAACCGCAGGTGTCTCAGGTAGAAACATTTTTTTCAAGACTTGGTAACGGTTGTGAGAGGACATCGAAACGAGATAGGACCACTCCTTCATTCCCAAAAGTTGAATCCGCTCAGGCGTATAATAGTCAAAATAGCCCGTCATTTCAAGACCAGGTCGCGTAATGTCCGCGGTATTAATTTCCTTTTCAAGTAATTCTGGTTCGCCATAGACAATGTCTAGTCTAAGCTTTTCAATCACTTCTTTTACTAAAACCGACATCATTTCCTCCTTCAAATGAGTTCTTCTCTCTATTATATCAAATTGTAGGAGGATATTTGAGATTTTTGCAGGCTTTGTAGTATTTATTTAAAAGAAAAAGACTAGATTTCTCTAGCCTTTCATTTCTAATTAGAATTTTTTACGTTTACGAGCTGCTTCTGATTTACGTTTACGTTTTACAGAAGGTTTTTCATAGAATTCACGTTTGCGTGTTTCTTGAAGAGTACCAGCTTTAGTAACCGCACGTTTGAAACGACGAAGTGCGTCGTCAAGAGATTCATTCTTACGTACTACTGTTTTAGACATTTTTTTCACTCCCTTCAAGTTCAAGATCTATTCTATTTTACACGTAAAAGGAATAATTGTCAAGAGGAAACTAAAGTTTTATTCTTCATAATGATTAATAATATAGTTCGCCATCTCCTCCATATCTGCTTCAGACAAAGGTAATTCCCAGTTTGTTGTTTCCATTTTAAGAAAAACATCACTGACTTTTGATTTATTATCTTGTAACAAAATTATGTCATTTTTTCCAAACATAATACCTATCCGATCATATAAGACATGAAGATTATTTTCTTTATTTGGATCAATATCAAAAGCTTGTAAAGAGATTAAGATTTCATTTCCTTTATAAGACAATTCAATCCACATATGATTTGATAAATCATATGGTCTATATAAAGTTCCACCTGATGAGTAATTTGTTTTTCCATATCCTCCACTTGTCTTTACAAATGTATCAGTGCCATCTTTCTCTTTTAAAAATACTAAGTTTCCATCATTATCTTTCTTATTTAGAAGAAAGTCTATTATACTTTTTCTTTCTTCCGTTCTAGCGTTCTTATACGCTTCTTTTATTTTTAGAAATTCTTCTTTATTATTCATGTGTCCTCCTATCGTAATGTTGAAGTTTTATATGTCTAAAACCACTCACTCCAAAGAGCAAGTGGTTCTTATGCTTTTTTATTTTTCAAGTAAGCTGAGCGCTTCAGCATCTGCAATGATGGTCACATCAGGGTGATTTTGGAGGCTACTTGCTGGTAGGTTCTCAGTCACTGGGCCAGACACTGTTCCTGCAATGGCTTCTGCTTTCGACTCACCATAAGCAAATAGAAGGATTGACTTGGCATCCAAGATATTTTTAATCCCCATTGAAATGGCTTGAGTTGGGACGTCTTCAATCTTGTCAAAGAAACGTGCGTTTGCTTCAATAGTAGACTTGTCAAGTTCTACAAGGTGAGTTTGACTGTCAAATGGAGTACCGGGTTCATTAAATCCGATATGTCCATTGCGACCGATTCCCAAAATTTGGAGGTCAACTGGATGGTCAGCCAAAACTTGGTTGTAGCGTTCAACTTCAGCTTCAGCATTGTCCTTAACCCCACGAGGCAAGAAACTTTCTTTAAACGGTTTTTGGTTAAACAAGTTTTCTTGCATGAAGTAACGGTAAGACTGTGGATTATCTCCATCAAGTCCTACATACTCATCAAGGTTCACACTGGTTAAATTTGAAAAATCAAGGTCACTCTCAACAATTTCCTTGTAAAATTCAAGTGGGCTACTTCCAGTCGCAAGTCCTAGGGTTTTAGCGCCGTTGGCTATTTTTTCCTTCAAAATCTCAAAAGCAACTTTTCCACCTTCGATTTGGTTTTCAACTTTAATGACTTTCATCTTTTCATCCTCCGCTTTAATCTATATTTATTATATGGTATAGACCAATTTTTGTCAAGTGAAAACGATTTAATTTTCAAAAAAAGAGCGACTATACTTGAAACATGTTATAATGGATAAGATTAGAACTTAGAAAGAATGAACAAATATATGAATACAGCTGATTTTGATTTCCACTTACCCGAGGAATTGATTGCCCAAACGCCTCTTGAAAAACGGGACGCCTCTAAACTCCTCATCGTCAACCGTGAGACGGGAGAAATGCAGGATAAACACTTCCACTCCATTATTGATATGCTTGAACCTGGTGATGCCCTTGTTATGAACGACACCCGAGTTCTTCCTGCTCGCCTCTATGGTCAAAAAGAGGAGACTGGAGGCCATGTGGAACTTCTACTCCTTAAAAACACTGCTGGAGATGAGTGGGAAGTTCTGGCTAAACCTGCCAAACGCCTCAAGGTCGGAACTCGTGTCAACTTTGGCGATGGTCGTCTCAGCGCTGTCGTCACGGAAGAATTGACCCACGGGGGCCGCATTGTCCGCTTTGAATACCAAGGAATTTTCCTAGAAGTCTTGGAAAGTCTGGGAGAAATGCCGCTGCCACCTTATATCCACGAAAAATTGGATGACCGTGAACGTTATCAAACGGTCTACGCCAAGGAAAGTGGCTCTGCTGCTGCACCGACTGCTGGATTGCACTTCACCAAAGAACTGCTAGCAGAAATCCAAGCCAAAGGTGTTCATCTAGTCTATCTCACTCTTCACGTCGGACTCGGAACCTTTAGACCTGTTTCTGTGGACAATCTGGACGAACACGAAATGCACTCAGAATTCTATCAGCTTTCTGAAGAAGCAGCTGCCACCCTTCGCTCTGTTAAGGAAAATGGTGGTCGCGTCATCGCTGTTGGAACCACTTCTATCCGCACCTTGGAAACTATTGGTTCCAAATTTGATGGGCAAATCCAAGCAGATTCTGGCTGGACCAATATCTTTATCAAACCTGGTTATGAATGGAAGGTCGTGGATGCCTTCTCAACCAACTTCCACCTGCCAAAATCAACTCTGGTCATGTTGGTTTCTGCCTTTGCCGGCCGCGAATTAGTCTTAGACGCTTATCACCATGCCATCCAAGAACACTATCGCTTCTTTAGTTTTGGCGATGCCATGTTTATCTATTAATTTACATAATCAAAAAACGCATATTATCAAGGTTTTATAAAGCCTGATAGTATGCGTTTTGTAATGGATAAAAAATGAGTTAATTTATTCTAAAGCTCGTATCTTTCAAGCTCTGGACACTGGCATTGATCACCGCGCCGATAATCAAAATCTTAGCGATGAGAATAAACCAGAACATCATGACCACCACGACGACGGAACTGAAAAAACGCACGTCCACTAGGTGATTGACATAATTGTTAACATAGACTGAAAAGATATTGAGTAGTAAGACCAGGGTCAACAAGACAAAGGCACTACCTGGCAATACAGAGCGAATCCTTCGCACCTTAACATTGGGTAGAAAATAGTAGAGCATGACCAGGATGGCAAAAATCAAGGCATAGACCAAAGGGCCTGTTAGGTCTTGCAGATAATCAAAAAGAGGACTATCCGATTTCCAATAGCTTTTGACAAGGTTGAGGAGCATACGGCCAAAGACACTCAAAAACAGAGCTAAAGCAAAGAGAATCTGCAAGCCAAAACTGACAAACAAACTCATGAGTTGATGGGAAATCATTCCACGATTTTTTGATACTCCGTAAGCTTTATTAAAGGCTTTCTGCAGGAAATTCATAGATTTTGAAAAGGTCCAGAGGGCTGACAAAACCGCAAAACTCAATAAACCCGTTGACGGTTGGGTCAGCACTTCTGTAATGATCTTTGCGACCACATCATACATGGTATCCGGCAAGAATTCATTGACAACCTTTAAAAAATTAGAAACTGGAATCTGAAAATATGGGAGGATATTAACTACCACCAAAAGCAGGGGAAAAATCGAAATCAACCAATAGTAGGCTACTGCGACACTGGTTAACTCACTATCTGATGCTTGATAATAATGCAAAAAAGCTTTTAATAAGGGCTTATCTATCAGCTCTTTCCACCACTTCTTCATATCATACTCCTTCACTTATAATCTTGATTAATTTCTTCTTACCAATTCCATCATATCATAAGGCAGGGTATTGGCAGCTTCCTTCAAGGAATAGTTCTCTAAGTTATTGACATTTTGTCGTAACTTCTTGGCATACTTGGTCGTAATCAATCGTTTCTCTTCATATTCGAAAATCAACTTGCGCTCCAGATAATAGCCTCTCAGCATTTCATCGATATTGTTGGGCTTAACACGATTGATAACCCGTTCAACAAAGGCACCACTGGTGATAATAGCTGTTTCTCTGAGACGAGAATCCTGCATGAAACTGATCAAAGAACTCTTATAAACCCCTTTTAGGTTCTCCAGACTTTCGATAATCATCTCTGTATTTTCTAGATAGAGCTCTGCAATTTGGTCATAGTCAAGAGCTCTGAGTTTCTGTGATTCTTCATTTTTCCAACTGCGGAAGGTCTTACCAAAGGTAAAAACTTCATGAAGGAGAAAACGTAAAATCCGCAAGGAAACAAGGAAATAATAGGTCAATCGTGAAGCAAACTTGCGATTGATACTTTGTTCCATGTTTTTCAAATAACGTTGGTAAACTCGATAGGCACGCTCACTCATCTTGTCTTCTTCGTAAGCCTGTTCTAAACCATCACTTTCAATACTGAGGATGAGAAGTTTCAAGGCCTCCCAGTCTTCTTGAGCCCCCTTATTTTCTTGACTCAAGATAAGATTCTCTATTCGTCCATGGTAATTGTCAATGGCTGCATAGAGAGGGAGCTTATTTCTGGTATCTTCCAACTCTTTTTCCAACTCTATCGTTACTTCATTCAAAATGGCGATATGCATGAGATAGTCCTTACTTTCTTCCTGTTCATCAGAAAGATGAGGCAAGACTACGAGACCTGTTAAAAAGCTTACAAGCGTCACACCTGCGACAAGGAAAAGCAAGAGAGGATACTCCTGTTCTAGATTACTTGGTATCAGAAGGATCGTAGCAATCGACACCGTTCCCTTGACACCTGAGAAGGTCAAAAGAAGCATGTCCTTCATATACTTATTTAGCTTTTTCTTGAGACGTCTAGTCCTATAGGCATAATAGCCATAAATCATGACAAAACGAATAGCAAAGAGGACAAAGGTAAGGGCTATAAGAGATACCAATAGAAGTATAGGATTATAGATTGAATTGGTCAAGATAGGTTCTGCTATCATTTCCAACTCCATCCCTAAAATCACAAAGACAGAACCGTTCAGCATAAAATTCACTGTATGCCAAACCGTCTCGGTTACTGTATCCACTTGTGCTTCGAGGAGCGTAATTTTCTTAAAACGGCTTGCCTTTAAAATCCCAGCAACTACAACGGCAATAATCCCTGAAACGTGGACTTCTTCTGCTAGGAAGAAGGTCACCAGAGGCAAACTCAATTCTAATAAAAGTTCACTAGCAATATCCGTTGCTCTCACACTCAGCAAGAAGCTATGGAGGAAACGGTTGGTCATGGCTGTTAAAAAGCCAATTAAAAAACCGCCTAGGATTGAAAAGATGAGCGAACTACTCGCTTGGCCAAGGGAAAAGGCTCCAGTTGTCCAAGCTGTCAAAGCTACCTGAAAGGCAACCAAGCCAGAAGCATCATTCAAAAGTCCTTCACCTTTAAGGATATTGGACACGCGCTTAGGAAAGCTAAACCGCTCCGAAAGAGAGGCAAAGGCCACCAAATCCGTAGGGCCAAGGGCTGCCCCAACAGCCAAGCAAGCCGCCAAGGGAAGACTGAGCCAAAGAAGATGGGCCAAGCCACCCAAACTCAGGGTCGAGATGAAAATCACTGGAAATATGAGATAAACAATGATTCGCCAGTGTTTTAAAATAGCCGTAATATCTGCTTCCTCCGACTCTCGGAAAAGCAATGGCCCAATAACCAGTGCCAAAAACAACTCTGTATTGAGGTGAAAGTCGGTATTGGGTAAAAAGAGACCAATCACAATTCCCAGAAGAATTTGCACCAAAGGAAGCGGCAAAAAGGGCAGGAGCTTATTGGTTGTACTTGAGACAATCAAAACCAGTAAAAATAGGATGAGGTAAATCAATAATTCCACGCACGTCCTCCTTAATCTTTTTTACAACAAGATTCAAAAATCTCCTTCTGCTCTTTGATTTTTTGGTCAATCTTGGAACAATCTTTGTGCTCAATTTTTCTCTGACACCGTTCCATCTCAAGAGCAACTAATTTTTTCTTGATTTTAAGCATTTTTTTGCTCATATGCGCTTGGTCTAACACACCCACCGCTCGTTCATGGTGAGTTGATTCAACAAAATTCTGGCGCATGGCATCCAGCTTTTCACGTAGGTATTGTTTATCCATGTCTATATCTCTCTAATTTTTCAATCATTACTAAAAATGGTGGGTTGTTGACTTGGTTTAAAGTTCGGTAAATGGCAGCTGTGTACTCTTGTTGGTTCAACTGGCTAACAAAATTCAAGACAGCATCTCGCTCAATATCTCCTCCCTCATGACCATAGTAAATCATGATAGCAATCCGTCCCCCTTTGACCAGCAAACGACACAGCTTTTCTAAGGCTTCAATGGTAGTCTGAGGTTGGGTGATGACGGACTTATCAGCTGACGGCAGATAACCCAGATTAAAAATCCCTGCCTTGACTTCTGTCACAAACTGGTCCAGTGTCTCATGGCCTTGTAAGATTAACTGGGCATTTGTCAGGCCAGCTTGGTTCAAACGCTCTTGCGTCTTTTCCAAGGCTTGCTCCTGAATATCAAAGGCATAGACTTGCTTGGCTAGCTTGGCTAAAAAAAGCGTGTCATGGCCATTTCCCATAGTCGCATCCACTACGATATCCTCTTTTGTAACTACTTCAGCCAAAAAATCATGTGCCATCTCAAGTGGTCTTTTCATTTTCAAACTCCTGTTTTGCAGCCTTGCATCCTTGAACGCTTCCACGACGTCGCATCTCCATCTCAATACTATTAAGGACTTCCCATTTATTGAGGCTCCACATAGGCCCAATCAGCATATCCCTAGGTGCATCTCCCGTGATTCGATGGATGACGATATGTTTGGGTATGATTTCCAGTTGGTCACAGATGACCTTGACATACTCGTCCTGACTCATGAGTTGTAAACGTCCCTCGTGGTAATCTCGTTGCATACGAGTATTTGTCATAAGGTGAAGCAAATGCAGTTTAATCCCTTGAATATCGTTATCCGTGACACAGCGGCGGACATTTTCAATCATCATCTCATGGGTTTCACCAGGAAGTCCGTTAATCAAATGAGAAACAATCTCAATCTTGGGATACTTTCTCAAACGCTTGACCGTTTCCACATACAATTCATAGGAGTGGGCACGGTTAATCAGATCAGAGGTTGCTTCATAAGTGGTCTGCAAGCCCAATTCAACCGTCACATGCATGCATTCCGACAACTCAGCCAAATATTCGATGGTTTCGTCTGGTAAACAGTCTGGGCGCGTTCCAATATTGATTCCTACTACACCTGGTTCATTGATAGCCTGTTCATAGCGCTCTCGAATAACTTCAACCTTTTCATGGGTGTTGGTAAAATTTTGAAAATAAACCAGATACTTCTGAACATCTGGCCACTTGCGGTGCATAAAGTCAATTTCCTTATAAAATTGCTCACGGATAGGCGCATCTGGTGCTACAATAGCATCTCCAGAACCTGAAACCGTACAAAAAGTACAGCCTCCATGAGCCACAGTTCCATCACGATTGGGACAGTCAAATCCCGCATCAATCGGGACTTTAAAGGTCTTTTCTCCAAAGAGTTTTCGATAATAATCATTCAAGGTGTTATAAGATTTCATAACCTTCATTATAACAAAAAACATTCACAATCTCAAAAGACTAACTTTCCTATAAATTCCTCTGTTTCTCGTTTCCATTAGACTTTTTTTATGATACAATATGGGTATGATTTTAATGAAATTAGCATCTATTTTATTATTGATACTGACTTTGGTAGTCTGCATTATCATAACTAAACTGTTTAGATTAAAAAAACTAGGACGAAACTTTGCGGATTTGGCTTTTCCAGTTTTAGTATTTGAGTATTATTTGATTACATCTAAAACCTTTACCCATAATTTCCTCCCTAGACTGGGGCTAGCTCTCTCAGTCCTAGCCATTATTCTCGTTTTTTTCTTCCTTTTGAAAAAACGCAGCTTTTACTATCCTAAATTCATCAAATTTTTCTGGCGTGCAGGATTCTTAGTAACCCTTGTCATGTATATCGAGATGATTGTTGAATTGATGGCCCAGAAATAAAAAACTAAATTTAAAACACCTCAATCAAACTAAATACAGTGATTGAAGTGTTTTTTCTTTATATCTTTTTTAATAATTCTTATACTCAATGAAAATCAAAAAGCAAACTAGGAAGCTAGCCGCAGGTTGCTAAAAGCACTGCTTTTAGGTTGTAGATAGAACTGACGAAGTCAGCTCAAAACACTGTTTTGAGGTTTCAGATGGAAGCTGACGTGGTCTGAAGAGATTTTCGAAGAGTATTATTTTCCTTCTTTATCAGGAAATAGATAACCAATACCTACACAAGCTAGGACACCTGCTCCAATCACCAATCCGCTTGAAATTGGCAAAAGATCCAAAATCGCATTTGCAATGATAAAGGCAATAATCAAACACATGAGACTAGCCTTGTAGTCTTTTTTCAAAAGATTCTCCAGAGTGAAAAAGAGGAACAAGCCTACCGGAATCAATGACCAAAGGTTGACATTCAAACTTGGCCAACCAATAGAACCAAAATACAATACTGTCGCTGCTGCTACTAAAAATACCATCCCCAATAATTTTTTCATTTTGATCTCCAATTTCTTTTTTATGAACCTGACTTGTCTGATATCGACGCCTCACGTCCCCTACAAAAATTATTATAGCAGAGCCCAGTTTCAAGAACAAGCTCTGTTGCCTATCTGGTCTCTATATCGGTCTAAGTGGTTGAATCGTTAAGATAAAATAAGGAAATAGGTGAAAAACTTCCTTCCAAATAAAAAGGAATTAAGCAACCAAACGCTACTTAATTCCTTCACTGAAATTATTTCATCACCTCTATAAAATAAAGTAGACTTTAAATTTTGAAAGACTTTATTATCTAATCAATGTGATCAATATTTGTCAATACTAACCCTTTCAACCAATTCATTAGTTTTCTAAACTAAGTCTATTAATAAATCCAAAAAGAGTACCACTATCAAAGCAAACTAAATAATTGAGTTATAAATGGCTATTTTCACAAAACTGTTTCATCATCACACTATCTCAGTACATAAACCATTTTTCTATATCTTTTCTATATCTTTTGTCCTAATCTTGATCTTTTTTCTTCAATCCAAGGAGTGATCCTACTATAAACAATATTCCAGCAATGAATGGTGTAAGACCTTCTCTAACTGTCCCGGTTTTTGGCAATCTATCAGAATTGTTAGTATCAGACTTACTATCGATATTGGTATGTTTATTAGCTATGTTCTCTGGTTCATTGAGATAAACTTCCTTCTTATTTTCAAAGTTTTTATCATTTTTATCAGGAACTGGAGATGTAACATCCTCAGTTGAATCAGAGTTGTGTGAATGATTTTCTCTTTGGAAATCCTCTTTTCTATGACTTTCACCTAATTGACTATAATTTACTTGTACAGGAACTGTAGCTTTGACACCTTCAGTTGAATCAGAGTTGTGTGAATGATTTTCTCTTTGTAAATCCTCCTTTTTGTAATTTTCATCTAATTGGCTATGATTTGCTTGCACCTTATCTTTCTTTTTCGATACATCAAAAGTAGGTTTATTTTCCTCCTCCTTTTTCTCCTCTATTTTCTTGAATACAGGTTTTATAAGGGTATCTTTTGATAGATTAAGAACATAGCCAACGTCTTTTTTCCCTTCGACACCAGAAATTTCCCAACCATCAAATTGATAGCCTTTTTCTAATTTACCCTTATAGACAGGTAAAATGAAATCTTCTTCCGACACTATCGTTGAACTCATTTCTTTTCCATTTTGAATGGTCACAGTCACCGTATGAGCTTTTAATTCGCTCACCTCTCCCGTATCTTTGTTTAAAATGAATTCTTTTACGGTCGTATTTCTTGCAAAATCTTTTACAAGAATCTTAATGTTTAGTGTCTTATCTGTTAGTTGTTTAATATCATCAAATGATTTATATTCTTTTCCATTTACATAAATATGTTTGTCTTGAATCTCACCATCGAATCCATTATTTCTTTTATCATTGATGTTAAAGACTACAGATTTTCCATCAGCATATTCAATACTAGTATTTCCCTTAGGATCAATGTTTACTTCTGGTTTAACATTATCATATAAAAATTGATAGTGTACTCCAACCGCTTTCGCATTCAAATCGCTATAGCCAGTTTTAAGATAAACATTTCCATCCATATCTGTTACCTTATCTGGGAATCCGTTTGCTTTATAGTCTTTCATTCCCCAGTCCATGATGTCACCGTCTTTAACATTAAGCTTAACGTTAAAATCTCTAGTGTTATCAATGTGTAAATCTCCGTAGATTAAATAATTATCTACAACAGATTCATTAACTCTCAACTCCCAGTTAAAACCACCCTTATCAGAAATCTTACCTCTTAAATAAAATTCTGGATTTCGTACATAAATTTTATTAGATTTAGATGGATTAAAGTAGTTCTTGTCCATTGAAAGGTTTACTGGTTTTGCATCAATAAATAACGTAGAGCCATCTTCTTTTATAGCTTCTACATTGGACTTATCCTCTCCAGTGTACTCTTTATCATCTTTACCAAATAATACAAGTTTAGAAGGATCTGTTACAAGATTTCCATCTTTATCGATTGCCTCCCCTTTATCGTTCATTTTAAATCTAAACACTTGATACCTTACAATGTTAAAGCCGTCCAAAGCCGACATTAATACTGATTGAGTACTTCTTCCATCTTCAACATTTCTACTATCAGCATAAATTATTTTTTCTGATAAGGCTCTTAGATTAGGATTGGCCTTTTGTATTTTTGCTATATCTTCCTTGCTATAGACTCCATTTCCTTCTAACATATCCGTTTTTCCAGGATTATAGGTAGTCACTTTTAGTGCATAGCCTTTTCTCAGAATGATATTATCCTTTAATAGATATTGTTGTTTTTCTGAATCAGAATAGATTTTACCAGATTCCATTTCAGTTAAATTATTTGGTTTATTCTTTGAAAGATCTCCTTCTCCTAATTCTATTATATTCCCATAACTTGATGCATATGGATATTCTGTTTTAGTTTCCTTATTTTTTTCAGGCATTCTAATCTTCGTTTCAGCTTTTATCTGATCATCATCTTTAACAAAGAATCTCATATCTCCTGCAAAAGCTAATCCATCCACAATATCATTAATATTAGCGTATAAATCAAATGTCATCGTTTTTGAATGGGAATCATACTTGGTCGCTTTGATTTCTATAGATTTATAGTTATTTCCATAATATACCTTGGCATTTTTAGACACATTACTTATCTTTCCAAGAATTTCAAAGTGTCCATCTTTAGACGGGCTTAGAACACCATAAATTTTTGATTTGATTTCGTCAAGTTTTTCAGTTTCATATTCTAAGGCACTACCATCGTCATAAGCAATGATATTTCCCTTATCATCGTATTTATAATCGTATTCCTCTGTTCTCTTACCAGTTTCACTTGTAAAGTCATCAACTTCTCTAAATTTCTTTTTAATGAGTTTCTTCAAGTCTTTACTTTCAAACTCTCTAATTGTTGAAATAGTTTTATGAATAGTCAAGCTAGATTTTTCTTCAATAGACTCTTCATTGTCTTGATGATTTTCTTCCTCAGTTGTATCTTTTTTAAGACTATCGTCTTTTCTATTTTCTAAATTTTTAAATTTAGATTCAGAAATCTCGCCAAGCTTTTGGTATTTAGATGAATCTTGATCAGGATCTACTAGATAATAGGAAATCATCCCCTTTTCATCAGCATGATCAGCAAATTTAATTCTATGAATCTTTGTAAAATTGCTAGAGCCATCTAATGCAATGACTTCAATGATTTTTCCTCTTAAATCTCCTGCACCATTAATTTCATAAATGGTATTTCCATCTTTGTCAAGTTTTCTATTTCTTCCTTCACCCTCACCTGCATAAGTTACTTCAAGATTTTTCTCAACCTCTCCGTCTTCATTAACAAGAGCGGCGCCAGCATACCAAACTTCGTTGGCAATCTCGTCAAATTTTTCAGGATGTTCTTTTTGATCTCTCGCAAATAGGGTTTCATTCTTGTATTGATCTTTTACCTTGTGATAAGTATCCTTTGTAATCAGCTTAATTTTTTCAGGATTTGAAAAATCAACCGAAACAATCTTAGGGGCTGTGTTATCAATTTTTACAGGAATATAGGAAACCTGCCATGGGTAATCTTTAGTTAATCTATATTTAAATTTATAGAAATATTGACCTTCTGCAATTGGTTCAAATTGACCTCTTATCTTAGTAGCAGGATCTTGGTTATCCTTGCTTTCTGGTGCATTTTCTTCTCTACCTCTAGGGTTATAAATGAGTCCATCCCATTTCAAGTCACCCCAAACTTTTAGCTTAGAAGATTTGATTCCCTTTGCATCATTTCTCTTAGAGTTTAAAATTCCTTTAATAAAGTGTTCTCTCGAAATGACTTTTAAGTCGATTTGATTTTCTCCCTCTTTATTTGTATTTACTATTGAAATCAATCCTTCTTCTGCACTTCTTAATACAAGTGGAGAAGGTGTTAATCCTCTCTCAAGTTGAGCATCTTGAGGATTTCCATTTGAATCTAAAGGATAAATTTTAGCAATATTAGAACCACTTGATGATGGTGCGTTGATCCCTTCGTTATTGAAAGCAAATAATTCTGGATTTTGATCTAGAGATGTTGTATTTTTATCTTTTCTATTTTGTATAACTCCTGCTGGATTAAATTTATCTATACCATGCTCTCCACCAATTCCCTTATTTAAAGTTCCTGGAATTTTTGGTTTACCATCATCATCATAACCTTCCATTGTTTTTGATTTTGAACCTTCTTCCCAGGCCCATTTATCAAGGATTGGTTCCTTATTCCAATCCCCAGCAAATCCCATTAAAGGCATCGATAAAGAAGGTTGGAAATTTGTTTTCTTACCATTGGAGTTTAGAGCTTCCATTTCTTCCACTGACTCAAAATGAATAAATGATTCTACAAATTTATTTTTGTTTTTAGCCTCTCCAACGTTTATAACCGCATTTAAATCAAAGCTAGAATTTGGGCCTATAGTGAAAGTGTCATGCTCAAATGTGATATTTGCTCCTTTGATTTTTTCTGGGTGGATTTCTGGAACAATTTGCTTCCCATCTGGAGATTTTTCGTCTTTATATGTTTCATCAAGTTTTAGTCTGTCAGTTAGAGCATCTGTAGTTATAGCAGATGCTGAAACTTTAAAGGTCAAAGGTCTGTTTGATGTATTGTGAAGCTTAATGGTAAAATATTTTTCTTCTCCTTTTATTTCTTTAAGAGAAATAGAACCATAAGAGTTTACCAAGCCTTTAGAATCCGTGTTTTTAAAAGTCGCTACGACTTCATTTCTCAAAGCATTGGCCACATTAATTAGCCCTGCTCCCTGTTGTCTAGGTGATGCAAAGTATTGGCTTTTTTCTTTCCAAGACGTTGCGTCCATCATAGGTCGTGCAGTATTTTGTAGGGCAATTTTTGTAAGACTTGTAAGATCTATTTTGTCATCTCCCTTAAGATTTTTCAACACAGGTCTTTCAAGCATTTCCTTTAATTTTGGTCTAATCAAAACAGTAGAAGCTGCCACGATTGGAGTTGCCATACTAGTCCCTGACATATAACCATAAGTTGATTTCCCATTAATGACATTGAGAGTGGATTTAATATTTTTACCAGGTGCTGAGACATCAGGCTTTAAAAGCAAATCTGTTCTCGGTCCCCAAGATGTGGATCCTGCTGGAACTATGATATCTTCTTTATACAATTCTTTGTCTGTGTCAGGTGCAAACTTAAAGTCAATCTCTTTTTCATCACCTACATTCGGTTTATTAGAATTATAGCTGGCCATATCAATTGGATAGTATTGCTCCAATTTATCTTTAAAATCTTCTTTATTATTCCTTTTAACCTCAGTTTTTTTATCAGGGTTAATCATGTTCCATAGCTTTACACCATCATCTCCTGAAATTGAAAATACTTGACTAGTAGTTCCTTCATCCTCCTCATATCCCATAGCTGGAAGCTCTGTCCAATTATCTCTATTGTAGTAATTTACAGTATTTACAACCATAATGGCGCGTGCGCCCTTATCCGTAGCTCTTTTAAAAGAATTTTTTAAATCCTTTGTATAAATTCGATCCATTACTGCAATTTTGCCTCTAAGATCCAATCCTATCAAATCTTGATCTTGACCCTTGCCTATATATACAAATTTCAATTTATCAGGAGCTTTTGATCCATCTTCATTTGTTGTGATTTTATTCTTATCGAAAAAGGCCCCTATATTTCTGTATTTAAAATTTTCTCCACCTATGTTAACTTTATCAAACTCAACTGTTTGATTTTTAGCAGATGCGACTGCTATCGCATCTTCATGTGCTGCAGTTCGTGTTACATTTCCAGTGTCGGTCATTTTCAGATTATTATTTGCCACTAAATCCCATGAAGAACTTGAAGCAGAAGTCGCATAGTTACCCGTAGCTACAACCATTGGAATTCCTGCTTTTCTTAACGCTCTAATAGCTTCCCAATATTTCTCACCTACAAGACCTGTTCCTGTAAAGCCTGATGATACCGAAACAACATCGACATTGTGTTTGATCGAATCTTCAATAGCATGAAACATTGTTTCATCTCCTGCGAAGCCAGATCCTGCGTCAGAGTACATTTTATAAGAGAAGATCTGTGCATTAGGAGCAATTCCATCGATTCCGTTAAAGTTTTTAATATCTTTTTCAGTATCATTTCCCGCAAGAATCCCTGCAATATGCATCCCATGTGGATCAAAATAATCGCTTCCATCATCAGCTTTTTCTACAGTAATTTTACCACCATTATAATAATTGAAAGCATGAGGAATTTTATCACTCAACCAGAAATTTTTATCAGTACCCTTTAAGTCTTCTTTTTTAAATCTCATTGAGTCTTTGGCATCATCATCGATTCTCATAGCCTTATGCCTATAATCTGTCCCCGTATCGATATTTGAAATAACCATACCTCTGCCATCAAAGTTTTTCCCCAATGGTGCACTGATAGATTTTAGGTAATCGATTGCCTCTTCAACTCCAATTTCTTTTCTAGCATGATTCATCATAGGTTGGACTTTTTGTGACCTTTCAACCGATGACATACCTTCTATTAGTTTAATTTTGTCCAGATTATCTGGAGTTGTTTCTATTGCAACACCATTAAAAACCGTATCATAAGTATATAAAACGTTTGTATTCTTAAGATTTGATAATTCCTTGATTGCTTTTTCTCCAGATTCTTTATCTTTAAATTCAGCAATATAGACAAGTCTATCTTCTTTTTGGGGACTTTCTGTATCTTTACTTGCAGACAAGTCCGCTTTATCTCCTTGGGATTGATTAGAATTTTCTTCTTTGATTTTTGCTTCTTCATTGCTAGTGTTATTGTCTATCACAGGATTTTTACTAACAACTTCTTTTTCCTCAATAATTGTTGTTTTCTTTTCTTCAGTATCCTTTGAAGTTTCTATAGCATTATGAATATCTTCAAGTTTTTCTTTGTTTTCGTTTTGTTTACCTACTACTGTTTCTTTATCAGATATTTTTAAAGAATCTTCAGAACTAGGTGTATCTGCTAAAACTACCTCATTAGGGACATATGCTGCTAAAATAACTGCAGCTGTGGTTAGTGACAATACTGTACTTTTTTTCATTTTAATTCCTTACATATTTATTTAACTTCCAATAGATAGAAAACTTTAACTTTGCTAGCCTTTGTTATAAAAAGTTTTACTAAGTATTATCTAGGAAATAGAGTAGTACATTTATATATAATTGTTAGCTCTCCATAAAAATAGTATATCATTTAAAAAATTTAAGTCAAGAAAAATTAAGGCTGGTTAATTTTATTTTTAACGCATGTTAATAAATGATGCAAAAGTTTCGTACTTAACGGTGATACATTATAAGCACATTCATACCATCAAAAATAGTAGCAATCAAGTTGAATCACTAGCAACATCACAAAGTCAAACATCATTGATGAAATATCAGCACTATTAAACAATATAAAAAACCGCTAAGAATAAGACTTAACGGTTATTTATATATATCTATTTTTTCAAATCTTCAGTCATATGTTCACCTGTGACCTAGGCTTTACGAGTACCTTGGTCTACCAACTGAGCTAAATCGGCATTTACCCTTATAGTATAGCACTATAAAGAGGGATGTCAAGAAATTTTCATCTCTATTAAAAAAAGCCTGTCCTGAGACAAGGCTTTGATATTCTATTATTTACGAACCCGCACTTTCGTAGGCATCTAAGCCCCTATCCCAAAGTTTAAGGGAAATGACAAAGAAAACCAGAGAAATCAACATCAAACCTCCGATGTTAAAGATTACATCCTTGTCCTGCAAGAAATAGCTGGCAGGATAGTAGGCCGTAAAGGCAAAAGGTACAATAAAACTGATTAACCAACGAAGAAATGAATTATAAATTGAAATGGGATACTTGGCAAAATCATTAAACATATAGAAAATGTAAATCATTGCTCCTGACTGCTTGGTCCAAAAAGCGATGCTGGCTGTCGCGATTTTCAAGGAAGTATAAATCAAGGTCGCAAAAGGAATACAAACTAGGAAAAGCAGGAATTTTGGAAGAGTCCAAGCAATGCTAGATACCGTTGTCGCTAGTAGGATCCCACCAACCAAGAGTTCGCCCAAAGCATCAATCTGAAAGGTCTCAACTAGGATGTGAAAGAGAGGATTGATGGGACGAGTCAGATACTTGTCAAACTCCCCTTTTCGCACCAAACGTTGGCCCAGTGCCCAGAGATTATCAAAAAAGAGATGGTCCAAGCCCTTTGGAATCAAGGAAAAACCATAGATAAAGGCAATTTCTTGGAAGGACCAGCCTTCTAGGGATGGAATGTGTTGAAAGATGACATTGAGAAACAAGAGATTCAAGCCTTGGGTCAGAAAAACTCCCAGAACACCAACTACAAAATCCACCTTGTATTCCATGATTTGCTTGATGTATTGTCTGATAAAAATCAGATGCATGCGTTGATATTTTTTCATACTAACCTCCCTGAATGGTAATGAATGACTGGACTCGTTTCCAAATCAACTGAGACAAGCCCACCATCACTAAGAGCCAGAAAAACTGCAAAGCGAGCGCCTGAAGAATCTGATTGGCATCGTATTTCCCAACGATAATCATGACCGGAGTGTAAATCAAGGATGAAAAAGGCAGGAAGGACAGAATATCTGAAACAACCTTTGGAAAGAAAGCCAAGGGAATCAAACTTCCAGACATAAAGGCCACTATTGAAGTCTTAAGTAGGTTGGAACCCCAAAGATTTTTAAACACAAAGGCAGAAAATCCAAAGCAGATATTAAAGAAAAAGTTAATCAGATAGGCCAGCGTTAAGCTAAAAAGATAAAGGACAGTTAATCCCAGCACTTCTACAATCCCTTGCCCAGATACGATTTTCATCAAAACAATGACACTTAAAAATGGAAGGCCAACAGAGATAAAAATCAACCACTTGGAGCCAAGCTCTGTAAAAAGGTAAGATGCCGCAAAATGCACTGGTCTCAACAAGCGCATGATAATGGAGCCATCCTTGACCTCCTCCCCAATCATAAAGGAGCTATCAGATCTGGTCAAAAGATTGGTCACAAAACTCATAATGATGTAGAGGGTGATATCTGCCATACTAAAGCCCTGAATCAAGGACTCTTGCGAAGAATCAAAGACAGCCTTCCAGAGATAAAAGGCCACAAAAGCACCCATGACATCGCCGATCCGATAGAGAATAAAGTTGACTCGATAGGTAATCAATTCCTGAACACCTGCATTGATAAAGGGTTTATAACGTCTCCACAATTTGACCATCTTAGAGCTCCTTTCGATAGAAGCGACGGATAATATCCTCAATATCCGTATCCACCATCTTCAAATCGCGGACCTCAAAATCAGACAGGGTTTGCTTGATAATGTCAGCTGTCTGGTAGCGTGAACTATCGAATTCAATGTTGAGACTATTCCCTTGTCTATCAATTGTCATATCCGAAAAGCCTTCATAGTGAGAAACTAGATGACTTTGACCTGGTAGCAGTTCAAAGGAGAGAGTCTTCATCTTGCCAAATGTATCCTTAAGCTGGCTAACCGTTCCATCAAAAATCTCCTGCCCCTTATCAATCATAAAAATCCGATCACAGAGTTGCTCAATGTCGCTCAGGTCGTGAGTGGTCAAGAGAATGGTGGTTTCTTCCTCCTGATTGATCTGAGTAATGGCCCGACGAATATTGTCCTTGACCGAGACGTCCAACCCAATGGTCGGCTCATCTAAAAAGAGAACCTTAGGATTGTGAAGCAAGGAAGCTGCAATGTCCGCCCGCATCCGTTGTCCCAGTGAAAGAGTCCGCACGGGGTCCTTGATAAAGTCCTTCAAATCCAAGACTTCATTCAAAAAGTCCATGCGCTTGTGGAAGAGCGAGTCTGGAACATCATAAATCTCCTTCAAGACCGTGTAGGTCTCTTGTAGAGCCAAATCCCACCACAACTGTGTTCTTTGCCCAAAGACCACTCCAATATCCTTGACATAATCTTGGCGATTGTCCTGGGGAATCTTGCCGTTAATCCGACAAAAACCAGATGTCGGTTTTAAAATCCCTGTCAGCATTTTAATGGTTGTCGACTTCCCAGCACCATTAGCCCCGATAAATCCTAAAATCTGCCCCTTTGGGACCTCAAAGGTCAAATCCTTGACCGCTTCAAATGTCTGCTTTTCAGGATGAATAAAGGAGCGCAAAGCCCCCTTCAAGCCCGGTTCCTTAACAGTCTTCACAAAGTTTTTCTGAAGATGTTCCACTTCTATCATTGCCATATCTATCTCCCTATGTAAGGAATAGCAACATTGTGTTTTTGACTACAAATATTCTAAATCCTTACTTTCTACACCTTCTCAATATTATTACAGAAGGTTTTATACCAACCTATTATAATCCAATAAGAAATGGAATGCAAGCGTTTGCCTAAAGTTTATGAAATTGAAATTTTTTCTCTTAAAGTGGTATTTTTATACTCAATGAAAATCAAAGAGCAAACTAGGAAGCTAGATGCAGGTAGCTCAAAGCACAGCTTTGAGGTTGCAGATAAAGCTGACGTGGTTTGAAGAGATTTTCGAAGAGTATTAGTCCAAAATTCTGGCTTAATAGTCTCCTTAAAACACCAAAAAACCCACCCAATGGGCAGGTTTCATCTGTATTATTCAGCTAGATTAAGCTTTACCTTCTGAACCGAATACGTCGATACGTTCTTCAACTGATACTTGGATAGCTTTTACACCGTCAGCCAAGAATTTACGTGGGTCGAAGAGTTTTTTCTTGTCGTATTCTGCTTCGTTTGCTTCGTAGTCACGAGCAAATTTACGAGTTGCGTTAGCGAATGCGATTTGGCATTCAGTGTTAACGTTAACTTTCGCAACACCAAGTTTGATAGCCGCTTGGATTTGCTCATCAGGAATACCTGAACCACCGTGCAATACGATTGGGAATCCTGGAACAGCTTCAGTCAATTTTTGCAAGTGATCAAGGTGAAGACCTTTCCAGTTTGCTGGGTAAGGACCGTGGATGTTACCGATACCAGCTGCCAAGAAGTCGATACCAGTTTCAACCATTGCTTTAGCGTCTTCGATTGGAGCCAATTCACCATCACCGATGATTCCGTCTTCTTCACCACCGATAGTACCAACTTCAGCTTCTACTGATACACCATTTGCATGAGCAAATTCTACAACTTTACGAGCTTTTTCAAGGTTTTCTTCAACTGGAAGGTGTGAACCATCAAACATAACTGAAGTATAACCAACTCGGATACACTCAAGTGCATCTTCGTAGTGACCGTGGTCAAGGTGGATAGCTACTGGTACAGTGATACCCATTGATTCAACAAGGTTAGCGATCAAGTTGCGAGCAACTTTGTAACCACCCATGTATTTAGCAGCACCCATTGAAGTTTGGATCAAAACTGGAGCTTTTTTAGCTTCTGCTGCGCGCAAGATAGCTTGAGTCCACTCAAGGTTGTTTGTGTTAAATCCACCAACTGCATAACCGTTGTCACGAGCTGCTTGGACAAATTTTTCTGCTGAAACGATTGCCATTTTATCAGGCCTCCTGTATATTTTTATGGGTCATCCCATTTACATTGTTCATTTTATCACTTTTTGACAAAAAAATCTAGTTTTTCCCGCAGTTTCGATTGAATTTCTTCTAGTTTCATCTATGTAAACCCTTTCTATCTCTAGTCTTGGGCGACTTTTGGAAAAGCTATGTAGAAGGTTAAAAGATTCTCCGCCATCTCGAAACGATAGGGTAATTTTTCATGTTCCAATAGACTCTTGACCACAAAGAGCCCCATCCCAGACCCCTTGGCCTTGCGGCTAGCATTGTCAGAAAAAGATTGGGTTAGTTTTTCTTGTTCTTCTGGACTGCAGCTATTTTCGATAAAGAATTCCCCTTCTCTCTCTCCAATGCCAACCAAGCCACCTGGAGTGGAGTGCTTGATGGCATTGCTGATGAGATTAGATAGGATCAATTTCATCACAGATGGATTTAGATAAGCCTGCTGATGGGACAAGCTATTATCAATCTGAAGCTCTCTTTCCTTGGCTAGCAAGGCATAATCCTTGACTAGACTTTGCGTCATCTGGTGTAGGTCAATTTTTCCCCTATCATCTCGTAATTCCTGTACAGACGAGAGAGAAAGTATCTGGAGAACGTGGTGATTGAGCTCATCCACAATTCCTAAGGCTACTCCCAGATAGCGATCTCTATCCTTATAACGACCGACATTTTCTTTCATGTTTTCGATCAGGATTTTCAAACTAGCCAAGGGTGTTTTCAGTTCATGAGAAGCCCCTCGCAAAAATTCGACCTTCATCTTTTCCAGCTGGAGAATAGCTTCATTCTTGTCATGCAAGTCCGCAATAACAGTCAAAAGATGCTGGTAGAGGCTATTAATTTGTTCCTTGAGATCACCAATCTCATCCTTAGAATCCACGCGCAAACGTACTTGAGCATCCAGATCCATCATCCGACGGGTCACTCGCTTGATTTCCAATATCGGAGCAACAATGGTCCTAGCGTAGATATAGGCTACCAAGAGGGAAATCAGAAAGGATGCCAGCAAGGTATAGGGAAGAAACTGGAGACTGATTTGCTCTGCTTCCTTTTGCAAATCCATGGAAACTAGAAACTGGAGAGTCATGGTACCACCGTCTTGCGTTTTCACCTCGCGCTCCTCGATAAAGAGGGAGGTGGTCTGACGATCCGTATCCAGAGGAAGGCTGTCTTTGACTTCTAACTTGTCCTCGGTCATCTCGCCCTTAACGGCCCCCTTGATCTCACTGGTCTGAGAATATAAGTCTAACACTTGCTCTATGCTCTGCCTGTCTTTCCCTTCTAGGGACTGGGCAATGGCTGTCGCTTTCTGACCAATGGTTTCCTGACGGTGGCTCAGATAAGTCGAAGGAAAAAGAAAATAAATTGCTAAATGAAGGCAGATAACCAGAACACTAAATATCGAGAAGGTATAGATAAATATCTTTGTAAATAAACCTGTTCGTTTCATTTTCGCTCCAATTTATAACCAACATTGCGCACAGTGAGGATGCAGTCCAAGTCTAACTTTTTCCGCAATTCCTTGATATAGACATCAATGACACGGTCAAAGGGAACCTCATCTGTCGCTTTCCAGACCGCATCGATTATCTGAGATCGGGTCAAAGCCCTTCCTTCATTTTTTACCAGATAGTCCAGAATTTCCAACTCTTTAGCATTGATGGCTACTTCCTCACCTGCTAGGCTGGCACTATAGCTCTCAAAATCCACCTTGGCATCCTTATAAGAGAAGATTCGTCCTGTATCGTAGTATCGCTTGAAAATCGCATCCACCCTCACTTTTAAGAGGGAGAGGGAGAAAGGTTTTTCCAGATAGCCATCTGCCAGAGAGGCAAAGGCACTCATCTTGTATTCTTCATCCTGAAAGGCGGTCAGCATCAATACAGGAACCTGACTGGTTTTACGAATCTCAGCTAGAACTTCTAAGCCATTGAGTTTGGGCATCTGGATATCCAGTAAAATCAGGGCCACCTCATAGCTAGAAAATTGCTCCAAGGCTTCTTGTCCGTCCGCCGCCTCAATGGTTTCATAACCACAATCCGTCAAATAGTCACTGATCCCCTCACGGATCATCTCTTCATCTTCTACAATTAAAATTTTCATACTTTAACTGCTCTCTATTTTTTATTTTTCTTATAATAAATACCTACTCTATTTATTATAATCTCTTATTGGCCTTTTGTCTTTAAGAAACTTGCTACTAGATAAAACAAAGAGAGCCTATCGCTCTCTCTGCTCACATTTCACTCCCTATGGAATGAAAATTATTTAGCTGCTTTTGAAAATGTTACAACGTAGTTATAATCTTTCCCATTAGCTTGATAGACATAGTCCTCTTTGAAAGTATAGCCGCGTTTGCTCAACTCTTCTTTCTTAGCATCAACTTGGCTCTTGACTGCTGCTTTCACCTGTTCAGTTGATAAACCTTCCGCAATTTCAAGAGAAGTTCCATTGATATCTCCTAGGAAACCTGCAATATCTTTCATTTGATCAAAGTTATAAAAAACATTGACTTTGACCTTTTGAGGAGCTGGCTGTTCTAGACTTCTACGATTTCTGCTAGCGCGCGGTTGAACTGCTGGAGCCATTCTGAAACCTGTGGTTCCTACCGGTTGCGTTTTGGCTTCTTTTGTGAATTCTATAACATAATCATAGTTATCTCCACCCTCAACGATTTGATCCAAGTCTGTTTTTGACGTAACTGTAAAGCCTTGTTTTTTCAGTTTCTCAATTTGAGCTTTTGTTTTTTCTTCAATAGCTCGTTTTAAGTCTTCTTTAGATACATCTCCGGAGACAGTAAGCATATTTTCACCACCTAATTCTCCTAATGCTCCAGCTATATCTTTAAGGGCTTTTAAATTATAATAGATATTTATTTGTTTTGTTTTATTTGATAAATCTCTTTTCACAACTTTTTTAGCTCTTACTTGAACTTCTGGTGCAATTCTGAAACCTGTAGTTCCTGTTTTCTCTTTAGTGAAAGTTACTACGTAGTCATAATGAGTTGCGTCTGCTTGATCAATACCTACAAAATATTCATCAGCAATCTTGTATCCTTTTCTTTCAAGTTCTGCTTTCTTCTTATCTATTCTTGCTTTTAAAATAGATTTCAAAGCATCACCAGAGACATCTTTTGGTATGTCAACTTCATTTTTACCACCTAAATCATCAAAGAATCCAGGAATATCTTTCATACCATCAAAATTATAATAAATAGAAACTTTATTTTGAGGTTCATCTACACTTCTTGCACGACGTGTTACACGTGGTTGATACACTGGTGCATTTCTAAAAGCTGTATTTTCTGGTGTACTATTTCCATGCCCAATAACATTGTTATCTCCAATATGTGTTCCTGCTGGTCCGTTTCCAGATAATCCTGAATTTGTGTAATCTGGTTTACCTTGGTCAACTCCAGGAGTATTAATCTTAGCTAAGTCATCTGAATAATTGTCCACTACAGCCGCTTGATCTTCCGTAGTTTTTGCTTGTTTCATTGCTTCTTTAGCTTTTTTTGTATATTCTTCTACATTTAATTTAGCAGCTTCTTTTTCACTAGATGATAGACTACTCGACTCAATTTCTTCTAATTTAATATTTTTACGTGACTCTAACTCGGAGTCATTTTCCTCTAGACCTTTTTCAACATCATCTTTTGGTTCAGTTGGATTGTTCTGATTATTTGAATCCGCTGGAGTGTCTTCTGTTGTGCCTGAACCTGCTGGTTGGTTTTCCGCTGGTTGCGATGGAGTTGGTTGTTCTGTTGCTCCTGGCGCTGCTGGTTGGTCTTCCACAGGTTGCGCTGGAGTTGGGGTTTCTGTTGCTCCTGGCGCTGCTGGTTGATCTTCTACCGGTTTCGCTGGAGTTGGGGTTTCTGTTGCTCCTGGCGCTGCTGGTTGGTCTTCCACAGGTTGCGCTGG